>VBCL01000057.1:6037-20845 GCA_005888865.1 Betaproteobacteria bacterium
CGCCTGTCGAAGATCGTGCTCAACATGGGTGTCGGTGAAGCCGTCTCGGACAAGAAAATTCTCGACAACGCGGTCGGCGACCTGACCAAGCTGTCGGGGCAGAAGCCGGTGGTCACCAAGGCCAGAAAGTCGATTGCGGTGTGGAAGATCCGCAACGGATACCCGATCGGCTGCATGGTGACGCTGCGGCAGGAGCGTATGTACGAGTTTCTCGATCGGCTGGTATCGATCGCGCTGCCGCGGGTTCGCGACTTCCGCGGCCTGTCGGGCCGGTCGTTCGACGGTCGCGGCAACTTCAATCTCGGCGTCAAGGAACAGATCATTTTCCCGGAGATCGAGTACGACAAGATCGATGTGATCCGGGGGCTGAACATCACAATTGCAACGACGGCGAAGAGCGATGCCGAGGCGAAGGCGTTGCTCGCTGCGTTCAAGTTTCCATTCAAGAATTAACCGGGACCGAGGAAGTCATGGCGAAAACGTCTGTCGTCAATCGCGACAAGAAGCGGCGATTGATGGTGAAGAAATACGCGAAGAAGCGTGCCGAGCTTATCGCGATCACCGGCAACATCAGGATTTCCGAGGAAGAGCGGCAAAAGGCGCGTCGCAAGCTCGAGCAGCTGCCGCGCGATTCGAGTCCCACGCGGCTGCGCAACCGGTGCACGCTGACCGGCCGACCGCGCGGCGTGTTCCGCAAGTTCGGGCTCGGGCGGAACAAGTTGCGCGAGATCGCGATGCGCGGGGAGATTCCCGGCGTCGTCAAGGCGAGCTGGTGATGATGCGCGCCCTCACCCCTAGCCCCTCTCCCGCTTCGCGGGCGAGGGGAACTTCGTGCGCGCCTGCGGCGCGTTGTTCGGACTGAGGTGAACCATGAGCATGACTGATCCGATCGCCGACATGCTGACGCGTATCCGCAACGCGCAGCTCGCCGAAAAGGCGACGGTCCATATGCCGTCATCCGGCGTCAAGGTGGCGATCGCCAAGGTTTTGAAGGACGAAGGGTATATCGAGGACTTCGCCGTGACTGGCGAACAGACCCGGGCGCAGCTCGAGATCGCGCTGAAATATTACGCAGGGCGGCCCGTCATCGAGAAGATCGAGCGCGTGTCCAAGCCAGGATTGCGCATCTACAAGAGCAAGGACGACATCCCGCGGGTGATGAACGGCCTTGGAATCGCCATCGTCTCGACATCGCGCGGCGTGATGACCGATCGCAAGGCGCGCGCCACGGGCGTGGGCGGCGAAGTCATCTGCATCGTCGCCTGACGGAGAGGGTCATGTCACGCATTGGAAACAGTCCGGTCAAGCTACCCTCCAAGGTCGAGGTGACGCTCGCCGGCGGAGAAATCTCGGTCAAGGGCCCGCTTGGCTCGCTGACGCGCACCTTCGGCAGCGAAGTCACCATCGAGAAGGACGGCGATACGTTGACGTTCAAGGCGGCGAACGCCGACGCGAACGCCATGCACGGCACCGTACGCGCGCTGGTCGCCGGCATGGTCAAGGGCGTGACCGAAGGTTACGAAAAGAAGCTCCTGTTGGTGGGCGTGGGCTACCGGGCGCAGGCCGCGGGCGACAAGGTCAATCTGTCGCTGGGCTTCTCGCACCCGGTCGTGCACAAGATGCCCAAGGGCGTCCGCGTCGAGACGCCGGTGCAGACGGAGATCCTGGTCAAGGGCGCCGACAAGCAGCAGGTCGGACAGGTTGCCGCGGAGATCCGCGCCT
Organism: Betaproteobacteria bacterium; assembly: GCA_005888865.1. Taxonomy (GTDB): domain Bacteria; phylum Pseudomonadota; class Gammaproteobacteria; order Burkholderiales; family Casimicrobiaceae; genus PALSA-1003. Next base: position 7,760 of record VBCL01000057.1, read on the forward strand.
ACCGGCCCCCGGAGCCGTACAAGGGCAAGGGGGTGCGCTACTCCGACGAGCAGGTCACCATCAAGGAAACGAAGAAGAAGTAGTCGAAGAGGAATCGGAGAACGACATGGACAAGAAGGTCGCTCGCACGCGCCGCAGTCGCAGGACTCGGGTGCGCATCGCCCTCCAGCGCACGAATCGGCTGGTAGTCGCGCGGTCGAATTGCCACATTTACGCGCAGATCATTGCGCCGACGGGCGACAGGGTGCTGGCAAGCGCGTCGACGCTGGAAGCCGACGTGCGCAAGTCGATCAAGAACGGCAGCAACCGGGCGGCAGCCACCATCGTCGGCAAGCGTATCGCCGAGAAGGCGAAAGCCGCGGGCATCGAGGCGGTCGCCTTCGATCGTTCGGGGTTCAAGTATCACGGTCGCGTGAAGGCGCTGGCCGACGCTGCCCGCGAGGGCGGCCTGAAGTTCTAGCGCCACATAACAGACGAGATCGAACATGGCAAAACCGATGGGCAGGCAGCAACAGAACCGGCAGCAGCAGGACGATCGGGGTGATGGCCTGCGCGAGAAGATGATCAGCATCAACCGCGTGACGAAGGTCGTGAAGGGCGGGCGCATTCTCGCCTTCGCGGCGCTTGCCGTCGTGGGCGATGGGGATGGCAGGGTCGGCATGGGCAAGGGGAAGGCGAAGGAAGTCCCGGTGGCGGTGCAGAAGGCGATGGAAGAGGCGCGGCGCAGGATGATCAAGGTGCGGCTTAAGAGCGGCTCGCTGCATCATGCCGTCGAAGGGAGGCACGGCGCGACACGGGTATCGATGCAGCCCGCATCCGGAGGCACGGGGATCATCGCCGGCGGCCCGATGCGCGCGGTATTCGAGGTCGTCGGCGTGACCAACATCCTGGCGAAATGTCACGGGTCGACGAATCCCTACAACGTGGTGAGGGCGACACTCGACGCGCTCGAGAAGGGCAACGCCCCCGCGGACATCGCCGCCAAGCGCGGCCTCACCGTCGAACAGCTTACGGAGGCTTGAAATCGTGCCGGTCGAGAAGAAACTTAGGGTCACGCTGGTCAAGGGGCTCACCGCCAAGCGCGAAGACCATCGTGCGACGGTGCGCGGGCTCGGCCTCAAGTGGCGGAGCCACACCGTCGAAGTCGTCGACACGCCGGAAGTCCGCGGCATGATCAACAAGGTGAGCTACATGCTCGAGGTCACCGAGGGTGGCCCGGGCAACGTTTGACCGGACGCCTGGACGCAAGGACAGCGCAATGCGCATGAACACGATCAAGCCCGCCGCGGGCAGCAACAAGGCACGCCGCCGCGTCGGACGCGGGAGCAGCAGCGGCCTCGGCAAGACCGCCGGCCGTGGCAGCAAGGGCCAGAGGTCGCGCTCGGGCGGTTTTCACAAGGTCGGCTTCGAGGGCGGTCAGATGCCGCTGCAACGCCGTCTGCCGAAGCGCGGATTCGTCTCGCAGTTGCGCGACGACACGGCGGAGGTCCGCCTGGCCGATCTCGCGAAGCTGCCGATCGCCGACATCGATCTGCTGGCGCTCAAGGCCGCCGGGCTGGTGCCCGTGTCGACGAAGACCGCGAAGATCATCAGGACCGGCACGCTGGAGAAGGCTGTGAAGCTCGTCGGGTTGTCTTTGAGTAAGGGCGCTCGCGCGGCGGTCGAGGCCGCCGGCGGAAGCATCGAAGGCGAGCCCCCGAAGAAGGAGAGGGCTGGCAAGGCTCATAAGGCTGCGAAGGCCGAGGCCGCGAAAGCCGAAGCTGCGAAGGCCGAGGCCGCGAAAGCCCAGGCCGGCGCCAAGACCGAGAAGGCTCCCAAAGCCGACAAGGCCGTGAAAACCGACAAGGCCGCGAAAACCGACAAGGCCGCGGCGAAACAACAGACGAAGGACTGAAGTTGGCTGCCATCAATCCGGCGCAAAAGAGCGGCACCAAGTACGCGGACCTGAAAAAGCGTCTGCTGTTCCTGCTTGGCGCGCTCATCGTCTACCGGATCGGGACCCACATCCCGGTGCCGGGCATCAACTCGTCCGTGCTCGACGAGCTGTTCAAGCAGAACCAGGGCGGCATCCTGGGCCTGTTCAACGTGTTCTCGGGCGGCGCGCTGTCGCGCTTCTCGATCTTCGCGCTCGGCATCATGCCGTACATTTCGGCCTCGATCATCATGCAGCTCTGCACGGTCGTTGTGCCGACGCTCGAGGCGCTGAAGAAGGAAGGCGAGGCGGGACGGCGCAAGATCACCCAGTACACGCGCTACGCCACGCTGGGCCTGTCGTTCTTCCAGGGGCTCGGCATCTCGATCGCGCTGGAGGCGCAAGCGGGACTGGTCGTCGAGCCGGGTGTCGCGTTCCGCCTGGTGTCGGCGGTGACGCTCGTGACCGGAACCATGTTCCTGATGTGGCTCGGCGAGCAGATCACCGAGCGCGGGCTCGGCAACGGAATTTCGCTGATCATCTTCAGCGGCATCGCCGCGGGCCTGCCGCGTGCGATCGGTCAGACACTGGAGCAGGTCAATACCGGTGCGTATTCGGTGCTGCTCGTCATCGGCATCGCGGTGCTGGTCGCGCTGGTGACCGGGTTCGTCGTCTTCATGGAACGAGCCCTGCGCAAGATCCAGGTGAACTACGCGAAGCGCCAGGTCGGCAACCGGGTGTATGCCGGGCAACAATCCTTCCTGCCGCTCAAGATCAACATGTCCGGCGTGATCCCGCCGATCTTCGCGTCCTCGATCATCCTGTTCCCGGCGACGCTGGCCCAATGGTTCGGCTCGAGCGAGCATACGATCTGGCTGCGCGACCTCGCTTCCACGCTCGGACCCGGCCAGCCGGTGCACGAGATCCTGTACGCGGCGGCGATCATCTTCTTCTGCTTCTTCTACACGGCGCTGCAGTACAACCCGAAGGAGACCGCGGAGAACCTGAAGAAGAGCGGAGCCTTGATCCCGGGGTATCGCCCGGGGGACCGGACCGCGAAATACGTCGAAAAGATCACGCTGCGCCTGACGCTGATCGGGTCGATCTACCTGGTGGTGGTCTGCTTCATCCCGAACTTCCTGATCGCATGGAAGAACGTTCCGTTCTATTTTGGCGGCACGTCGCTCCTGATCATCGTCGTGGTGACGATGGATTTCATGACTCAGGTGCAGGCCTATCTGATGTCGCAACAGTACGAGAGCCTGCTCAAGAAGGCGAACTTCAAGGGCGGGCTGCCGACACGATGAGGAAGATCGCCGGGCCGCGTCGCGGCCGAGGAAATCGAGCGAGCCGCTGCGTTGCGGTTTGAGGCATGGCGAAGGAAGAAACGATACAGATGCAGGGCGAGGTCCTGGAAACGTTGCCCAACGCGACGTTCCGGGTGAAGCTGGAGAATGGTCATGTCGTGCTGGGCCACATCTCCGGCAAGATGCGGATGCACTACATCAAGATTCTGCCGGGCGACAAGGTGACGGTGGACCTCACACCATATGACCTGTCGAGGGCGCGGATCATTTTCCGCGCGAAGTAAGAAGTGCAAGACAGCTTGGGCTTACAAGGGACACGACATGAAGGTGCTCGCTTCGGTGAAGAAGATATGCCGCAATTGCAAGATCGTCCGACGCAAGGGCGTCGTGAGGGTGATCTGCAAGGATCCCAGGCACAAGCAGCGCCAGGGTTAACTCGGATTGATGATTTGAATCGGACGACAGGTTAGGACTATGGCTCGTATCGCAGGCGTCAACATCCCGAATCACCAGCACGCGGAGATCGCGCTCACGGCGATCTACGGCATCGGTCGCGCCCGGGCGCGGCAGATCTGCGACGCCGGCGGCGTGAAGCATTCGGCGAAGATCAAGGATCTGTCCGACGCGCAGATGGACAAGCTGCGCGAGCTCGTCGGGCGTTACACGGTCGAAGGCGACCTGCGGCGCGAAGTCACGATGAGCATCAAGCGCCTGATGGATCTCGGCTGCTACCGTGGCGTGCGGCACCGCAAGGGGCTGCCGGTCCGCGGCCAGCGAACCCGCACCAATGCGCGCACGCGCAAGGGTCCGCGCAAGGCCAAGCAGATCGCGCTCAACCGGCCGACCACGGCGAAGACCTGATAGGAACAGACGATGGCACAGGCACCCTCACAGAAAACCACGACGGCCGCGCGGACACGGAAGAAGGTCAAGAAGAGCGTTTCCGAAGGCATTGCGCACATCCACGCGTCGTTCAACAACACGATCATCACGATCACCGACCGGCAGGGCAACGCCCTGTCGTGGGCGACCTCGGGTGGAGCGGGCTTCAAGGGCTCGCGCAAGTCGACACCGTTCGCCGCGCAGGTCGCGGCCGAAGCTGCGGGCCGGGCTGCACAGGAGTGCGGCGTCAAGAACCTGGAGGTGCGGATCAAGGGTCCTGGGCCCGGCCGCGAATCCGCGGTGCGCGCATTGAATGCGCTCGGGCTCAAGATCACCAGCATTTCGGACGTTACTCCGGTGCCGCACAACGGCTGCCGGCCGCCGAAGCGGCGCCGAATTTAGACAAGGATAGCAATGGCTCGATACCTCGGACCCAAATGCAAGCTGGCGCGACGGGAAGGCACTGACCTCTTCCTGAAGAGCGCGCGTCGCTCGCTCGACTCCAAGTGCAAGCTCGACTCCAAGCCCGGCCAGCACGGCGTGAAGTCCGGGATGCGGATGTCCGATTATGGCAAGCAGCTGCGCGAGAAGCAGAAGCTGCGCCGCACCTACGGCGTGCTCGAGCGGCAGTTCCAGCGCTACTTCACGATGGCGGCGCAAGGCAAAGGCTCGACCGGCGAGAACCTCCTGCGCCTGCTCGAATCGCGGCTGGACAACGTCGTCTACCGCATGGGCTTCGGCTCGACTCGCGCGGAAGCGCGGCAACTGGTGTCACATCGCGCAGTGACCGTCAACGGCGGGATCGTCAACATCCCATCGGCGATCGTCAAGGCTGGCGACATCGTCTCCGTCAAGGAAGGCGCCAAGACGCAGCTGCGCATCGTGGATGCCTTGCAGCTCGCCGAGAAAATCGGCTTTCCGTCGTGGGTCGAGGTTGACGTGAAGAAGCTGATCGGCACCTTCAAGGGTGCGCCCGAGCGCTCCGAGTTCGGACAGGACATCAACGAGAGCCTCGTCGTTGAGCTTTATTCGAAATAGCCGGGTCGCGCCGCGACCGGACAGGGTTAGCACTAAGGACTCCGCATGCAAAGCACTGCTTTGTTGAAACCGCGCATTATCGACGTGCAGAGCACGTCACCGTTCCACGCCAAGGTCGTGATGGAGCCGTTCGAGCGCGGCTATGGCCACACGCTCGGCAACGCTCTGCGCCGCGTTCTGCTCTCGTCGATGCCGGGCTACGCGCCAACCGAGGTCAAGATCACCGGCGTGTTGCACGAGTACTCGGCGCTCGATGGGGTGCAGGAGGACGTCGTCGACGTCCTGCTCAACCTCAAGGGTGTCGTGCTCAAGCTGCACAATCGCGACCACGTCACGCTCAAGCTCGCCAAGACGGGCGAAGGACCGGTGACGGCCACCGACATCGAGCCCAACCACGACGTCGAGATCATCAATCCCGATCACGTCATCGCGCATCTCACCGCGGGCGGCAAGATCGAGATGGAGATCAAGGTCGAGAAGGGTCGTGGCTACCAGCCTGCGACGGTGCGTCTGAAGCCGGAGGGGGGCCGCAGCATCGGCAACATTCTGCTCGATGCCTCGTTCTCGCCGGTTCGCCGCGTCAGCTACTCGGTCGAGAGCGCACGGGTCGAGCAGCGTACCGATCTCGACAAGCTCGTGATGGACATCGAGACCAATGGCGTCATCGAACCCGAGCAGGCGATTCGTTACGCGGCGTCGATTCTGGTCGAGCAACTCGGCGTTTTCGCCGATCTCAAGGGAACCGAAGCACCGATCGAGCAGCGTTCGATGCCGCAGGTCGATCCGATCCTGCTGCGTCCGGTCGACGACCTGGAGCTCACGGTACGTTCGGCGAATTGCCTCAAGGCCGAGAACATCTACTACATCGGCGACCTGATCCAGCGCACCGAGACCGAGCTTCTGAAGACGCCCAACCTCGGCCGCAAGTCCTTGAACGAGATCAAGGAGGTCCTGGCGTCGCGCGGATTGTCGCTGGGTATGAAGCTGGAGAACTGGCCGCCGCCGAACCTGGACCGCCCCTAAAACGGATTGATAAAGGAGCGTAGCGAGGAGGCTGAGCTGCTAGGCGCGACCGAGCGCGCAACCGGAGTGTACAGAGTTAGTACATGAGGATTGCAAGCGAGGGAGCAACAACGCAGATCGGCCCCGCAGTAGCTCCGCAATGAGGTAGAGCATGCGTCATCGACACGGACTGCGTAAGTTAAATCGGACCAGCAGCCATCGCCTCGCGATGCTGCGGAACATGACCAATTCGCTCTTCACGCATGAGGCGATCAGAACCACGCTGCCGAAGGCGAAGGAGCTGCGGCGGGTGGCCGAGCCGCTGATCACGCTCGGCAAGATCCCGACCCTTTCGAACCGTCGCCTGGCGTTCGACCGGCTGCGCGACAAGGAAGTCGTCTACAAGCTCTTCAACGAGCTGGGTCCCCGCTACGCGAAGCGGCCCGGGGGATACTTGCGCATCCTCAAATTCGGATTTCGGATCGGCGACAACGCGCCGATGGCGCTGGTGGAACTGATGGATCGGCCGGAGCCGGGAGTCGAAGGCGAGGCCGATGCCGCTGCGGGCGAGAAGCCTGCCGCGAAGGCAAAGCCTCGCAAAGCGAAGGCCGCGGACAAGCCCGCGGCCAAGGAAAAGCGCAGGCCGAAAGCCAGGACGGCGGCGGCGGCCTAGCCGCGAACCCGCAAAGAGCCGGCGCACCAGCGCCGGTTTTTTTGGTCCTGGAGTCGCGAGCCAGCGACCGAGCCCCGCTCACGCGGGCAGCCTGCGACTCACTCGACGCGAATATTGGCGTCCTTCACGATCTTGCCCCACTTTGCAGTCTCGACCGTGATCATCGCCGCGAATTCCGCCGGAGTATTGCCTATCGGCTCTGCGCCCTGAGCTGCTAGCTTCTCCCTTACGTCGGGCTGCGCCAGCGCACCGGCGATTTCCGTTTGAAGTCTGTCGACGATGTCATGCGGTGTGCCCGCGGGTGCGACGATGCCGTACCACGACGTCACATCGAACCCGGGCAGTCCCGATTCATCGAGCGTAGGCAGCTCGGGCGCGGCGGCGATGCGTTTCGAGCTCGCGACGCCAAGCGCGACAAGCCTGCCCGCCTTGACCTGCGGTAACGCCGACGGCGTGCCGGCAAACATCATCTGCACCTGCCCTCCAACGACGGCACCAACGGCCGGCGCGATGCCGTTGAACGGGACGTGCACGATGTCGATCCCGGCCGTGCTCTTGAAGAGCTCGCCGGCGAGATGCGCGCCGCTTCCGTTGCCCGGCGACGAATAGTTGAGGGTTCCTGGATGCGTCTTCGCATACTGGATCAATTCGGCGACGCTCTTCGCCGGGACGGAAGGATGGACGACCAGCACGTTGGGCACCGACGCGATGACCGTGACCGGGGCGAAGTTCCGTGCCACATCATAGGGCACGCTGCGGTAAAGGGATGGATTGACGGTGAGGTTTCCCGCGGGCGCCAGCACCAACGTGGCGCCGTCAGGCGCGGACTTGGCGCCAAGCTCCATGCCGATGTTCCCTCCGGCGCCGGGGCGATTGTCGACGACGACGGGTTTTCCCAGACTGACCGAGAGCTTATCGCCCATGAGACGGGCGAGCGCATCGGCCGGACCACCGGGCGGGAACGGTACGATCAGCCGTAGCGCCTTCGCCGGATAAGCCTCGGCAGCGCTCGCGTCCACGATCGCGCTGCACTGCAGCAGGCAAAGGGTGACCAGAGTGATGCCGCGCATCAACGGAATCCCGGAACGTTAGGTGTTAGACAACGGGTGCGGTTCGATGGCGCTACCGTCGCCGCGCGCGGTCAGACGCACCCGCATCGCGGAAAGCGTTATTGTCCCACGCGCTGCACCATTCTCATCGATGAGGGTCACGCGGTCCACACCGGTAGCCAGCATCGCCGACAACGCGTCGCGCGCGCTCGCATCGGCTGGAACTCGCGCGCCCGGCTCGCCCGCGCCGGCGCCGGCGGTCACGACATCGGCAGCCGGGATCAGTGCCAGGCGCTTGAGCGCGCGGTCGCTGCCGACGAACTCGTCGACAAAAGCGTCTGCCGGCTGCGCGAGAATCGCTTCCGGCGTAGCGTACTGCACGAGCCTGCCGTCGCGCATGATGGCGATACGATCACCCATCTTGATCGCCTCGTCGATGTCATGGGTCACGAACACGATCGTCTTCCTGAGCCCGCGCAGGATGCGCAGGAATTCGGCTTGAAGGCGCGTCCGCGTGATCGGGTCGAGCGCGCCGAACGGCTCGTCCATCAACATCACCGGAGGGTCGGCAGCGAGGGCGCGCGCGACGCCGACGCGCTGCTTCTGCCCGCCGGAGAGCTCGCGCGGGAACCGCTGCCGGTATTGCGCGGGCTCCATGCCGACCAGCGAAAGCAGCTCGTCGACACGCGCACGGGTGCGTGTCGGCTCCCATCCCAGAAGCCTCGGCACCGTCGCGATGTTGTCGGCGATCGACCAGTGCGGAAACAAGCCGACCTGCTGGATCACATAGCCGATGCTCCGCCGCAGCTCGACGGGGTCGACGTGCAGGATATTCCGGCCCTCGACGCTGATGGTCCCGGCATCGGGCTCGATCATGCGATTGATCATGCGCATCGTCGTCGTCTTGCCGCAGCCTGACGGCCCGATCAGCACGCACACCTCGCCGGCCGGTATGCTCAGCGTCAGCCGGTCAACCGCGGGACGCGGCGATCCGGGAAACGCTTTCGACAGCACGTCGAGATCGATCATGGCGCGCGCAAGCCCGACGGCGTCAACGCGCGCTGAATCCACCCGAAAAACGCGTCGGTGGAGAGCGACAGAAGCGTCGCCGGGATCGCTCCGACCAGAAGCTGCGGCAGCGCCATCATCGCGATGCCAGCGGTGATGAAATCGCCCAGGCCTCCACCGCCGATGTACGCGGCGAGGACCGCGCCGGAGACGACTTGCACCGCCGCGGTACGGATACCGGCGAAGATGACCGGTAACGCGATGGGCAGCTCGACCTTGCGCACGATCTCGAACGCCGTCATGCCCATCCCGCGGGCGGCGTCGACGATGTCGGGGTCGACCTGGCGGATCGCGGTATGGGTATTGATCAGGATCGGCGGCAGCGCGAGCAACGTGAGCGCGAACAGGGAGGGCGCGAACCCGGTGCCCATGATCGGCATGACCAGCGCCAGCACCGCCAGCGACGGCAGCGTGCGGCCGATGTTCGCGGCGTTGATGGCCACGAGTGCGCTGCCGCCCTTGTTGGCGAGGCGCACGCCGAGCGGGACCGCGATCGCTGCAGCAATCGCCAGTGCCGAGGCCGAAAGCGCGACATGTCGCCACAGGGCCGCCAGGAACTGCGCCTGGTGGCCGGCGAGGTAATCCCAGGCTTCGATGAACATCACCTCAAACTGCGCGAGCCTTGAGTCCGCGCTCCAGTCGCGCCAGCGACAGATCGGCAACGACCGCGAGCGCGCAAGCAGTGATCGCCCCGGTCCAGATCTTCGGGGCGAAGTCGTTGCTCATGCCACTGAAAATCAGCGTGCCGAGGCCACCGGCGTTGACGTACGCGCCAACGACCGTGACGCTGATCACCGTCACCGCGGCGATGCGCAGACCCGCGACGATCACCGGCAACGCGAGCGGCAGCTCGACGCGGAACAGCACCTCGGTGGGCCGCATACCCATGCCGCGTGCAGCATCGGTGACTTCCTCGGGCACCTCGCGGATGCCGGCCGCCACGTTGCGGATCAGGATCATCAGCGAGAACGCGACCATGCAGATGATCGCGTTGGATTTGCCCAGCCCGACGACCGGGATCAGCAGCGCGAGAAACGCGAGCGTCGGGATCGTATACAGGAATCCGCTTATTCCGAGCGCGACCCGATAGACGCGATCGTTCTTTGCGGCCCAGATGCCGATCGCGAGCGATACGACCGACGCGATCGCGAGCGCGGTCAGGGCGATCGCCACATGCTCGCCCAGCGCGATCAGCACGTCATCGAAGTGACCAATCAGCCATTTCATCGCAGGCCGATCCCCTCGTTGCCGATTGCGCCGGCGGCAACGAGGCGCTCGATCGCTTCGATGTCCGGTCCGATCGGCCGGTCGACATCGAGCGTGGGTACCGCCTTTCGGACCGCGTCGTACGCTGCCTTCGCGCCTCGACCCAGCGTGTCGGGATCCAGGCCACGCAGGTCGATGGCCTGCGCCGCGGTGAGCAACTCGATCGCGGCCAGATAACACAGGTTGTCGGCGATGACGACGCTTTTCGCGATCGCATGCGGGGTCATCGGCGCATGGTCCTCGACGGCTTCCGACACCGGCAGGAAGTCGAGGCTTGCCGGATTGGCCGCATGCCGGATCTCGTTGTACAACGCGGTCAGCGTCTTCTGCACGGTCGCGAAGCCCGAATGCATCGGCCCGTGACGCGTGAGCTGCAACGGCAGATCGGAAAAGGCGGGCGAGAACAGCTTCAGGCAGCGTTCCACCGAGGCCGCCGCGGCCTGGGCGAGCCCGATGCCGAACGCATCGAAGGCGAGCGCCAGTCCTGGCACATGAAAATTGCCGTTCGACAGCATCTCGCCGGACTCGGGCAATACCAGCGGGCTGTCGGCGGCGCTATTCAATTCGAGCTCGATCTGCTCACGCGCCGACCACGCGGCGGCGAAGACTGCACCGTGGACCTGGGTGACGCAGCGGAACGACACGGGATCCTGGACACGGCGCGCGGCGCCGCGTGACCACAGTGCGCTGCCCTCCAGGAGCGCGGTGAGACGCGCGGCGACCTCACGCTGCCCAGGTGCCGGTCTCGCCGCCTGCACGCGCGGATCGAGCGGACTCAAATTGGCACGGAAAGCCTCGAACGCCAGCGCGGCCGCGACGTTCAGCGCGTCGAGCGCGGCTATCGCATCGTGCAACGCCAGCGCCGCGCAGCCCACGCTCGCAGCATTGGAGCTGATCAGCGCAAGTCCGTCTTTCGCCGCGAACGCTACGGGTGCGAGGCCCGCACGGCTTAGCGCTTCGGCGGCGGGCAGGATTTCGCCGCGATACTCGGCGCTGCCTTCCGCCAACAGCGGCAGCGCCATATGCGATAACGGCGCGAGATCGGCGACGCCGATCGAGCCCTTGCCCGGAACGACGGGGTGCACCGCGGCGTTGAGCATCGCGAGAAGTGTGTCGAACACCGCCGGCGAGATGCCGGAGCCGCCCACCGCCATGCCCGCGAGGCGCGCGAACATCATCGCCCGCACGGCATCGGTCGCGAGGCGCGCCCCGACGCCGACAGCACGGGCTCGGATCGCGCGCTCCTGGTACGCCGCGAGCTCCCCCGGCGGGATGGCGCGGCCGGTATTCGCGCCGAGCGCAGTCGTCAGCCCATAGACCGCTTCGTCGGACCGCGCAAGCCGATCGACCGTCTCGCGTGCCTTGCGCATCCGTTCGCGCGCGGTCGGGCCCAGCGTGACCACCGCGCCGTCGCGGGCCACACGTATGACGTCGGCCAGCGTGACGCCCTGGCCTTCGAGAACGATCATCGGCGCCTCGGCCGGCGCCCGATCGGCGCACTGGGGGCCGGCGGCTGATCGTGGGCAATCCAATGCAATGAAGGCGTCGGCGCCACCGGGCGCACTCGTCAGCGAACGATGCCCTTCGCTTTCAGAAAGGCGCGCGCGACGTCCTTGGGCTCTTCCTTGTCGTTGTCGACCTTGTAATTCATTTCAGCCATCGTCGTCTCATCGAGCAGCGCATCCACCTGGTTCAGCACGTCGGCGATCTTCGGATTGGCGTCGAGCGTGTCCTTGCGTACAACCGGCACCAGATAGTAGGGCGGCCACAGGTTCTTGTCGTCCTTGAGGCGCTTGAGCTTCAGCGCGCTGATCATGCCGTCGGTCGCGTAGCCGTTGACGACGTCGATCTGCTTGCTGGCGAGCGCCTGGTAGCGCAGGCCGATCGCCATCTGCAGGTCTTCCTTGAACTCGATGCCATACTTGGCCTTCAGCCCGGGCAAGCCATCCTTGCGATCGCGAAACTCGGGGCCGGCACCCAGCTTCAGCTCCTTGGCGACCTTGGCGAGATCGGACAGGGTTTCCAACTTGTACTGCGCTGCGGTCTCCGGTCGAACGACCATGTTGTAGGTGTTGTTCATCGGCGCCTGGTTGAGGACGACGAGGCCCTTGGTCGCGTATTCGGCGCGAACCTTCTCGTAGACCGCCCTCTGATCGGTCATCGGCTCGGCCTTGAGAACCGCCAGCAGCATCGTTCCCGTGTATTCGGGATAGAGGTCGATCTGCTTTTCCTCGAGCGCCTTCTGCGCGATCAGCGTTCCGCCGAGATTGATCTTGCGCTCGACCTTCATGCCGGCAGCCTCGAGCGCCTGCGCATAGATCTCGGCAACGATGAATTGCTCGGTGAAATTCTTCGAGCCGACGCGGACCTGGCCCATCGCTGTCGTTGCCGTGAGCGCAACGGCTGCGGTGATGAACGCGAACGCGCGAACAAGCTGGGCGAGACGCATATGGTTCCCCTGGATGACGAGCCCTGAATGACCAAGCGGTTACTGCAGGCCATTCTCGGGGCGAAGCGAGAGCGTGTCAATCGCGGCGCCGAGCTCTGCTGATTCGAGGTCAGGCGAGGCGTGGATAGCCGTGGCGGTCGGCGTCACCGGCGCGTTCGAGCAGAACACTGTAGTCTTCGGGCTCGACGGCGACGAATCCATCGAGCAGCAACGCGTCGCGGATCGAGCGCAGCTCGGCCGCGTGCGCGATATCGAGCAGCGCCGCACGCAAGCGCCCGGCTTCCGCCATCGCGATGCCCGGTGCCGCAACCAGCGGCGGAATCGGCGTCGGCGGCGTGGTCGCGATCGTCCTCAGCTGCGCGGCCAGTCCGGGTTCGTGCGCTCGAATCAGATCGTGTGCGTAACTGTCGAGCGGCCCCACATCGGCCTCGCCGGCGACG
>VBCL01000291.1 GCA_005888865.1 Betaproteobacteria bacterium
CATGCAGATGCGGCTCGACGCGATCGGCAACGTGGTCGGGCGCTACGAAGGTGAGCGGCCGGGGTTGCCGTGCCTGATGCTCGGATCACATCTGGACACGGTGCGCGACGCCGGCAAGTACGATGGGATGCTGGGCGTGATCACCGCCATCGAGTGCGTGGCGTGCCTCTCCGCGCGCAACCAGCGCCTGCCGTTCGCGGTGGAGGTCGTCGGCTTCGCCGACGAGGAAGGCGTGCGCTTCAACGCGACCCTGCTCGGCAGCAGCGCGGTCGCCGGACGCTTCGATCGGGCGAATCTCGATCGCACCGACGCCGCAGGCAAGACGATGCGCGAAGCGCTCTCCGAGTTCGGGCTCGATCCGGATGCGATTCCTACCGCGGCGCGCAGGCCCGGCGAAGTCCTGGCCTACGCCGAGCTGCACATCGAGCAGGGCCCCGTGCTCGAGGCCGAAGGCCTGCCGGTGGGTGTGGTCACCGCGATCAACGGCGGCAACCGCTATGCGATCGAGCTTTTCGGCATGGCCGGCCACGCCGGCACGGTGCCGATGCGACTACGGCGCGATGCGCTCGCGGCCGCGGCCGAATGCGTGCTCGCGGTCGAGCGCATCGCCGGCGCGGAAGCCGATCTCGTCGGCACCGTCGGAAAGATCGACGTCGCCCCGGGCGCAATCAACGTGATTCCCGGGCGGGTGCGCTTCTCGCTCGACGTGCGCGCGCCGACCGATGCGCAGCGCGAGCACGCCGCGGCCGCGATGCACGCGGCGTTCGCCGCCATCGCTCGCCATCGCGGCCTTGCCCTCGACATCGAGCCTGTGTGGGAAGCGAAGACCGCAGCCTGTGCGCCATGGATCCAGGGCCAGCTTGGCGCGGCGATCGAAGCCGAAAGCCTTTCGGCCCGGCGGCTTCCTTCAGGCGCGGGGCACGACGGGATGGCGATGATCGCGATCGCCGATATCGGCATGCTGTTCGTGCGCTGCAAGCGTGGCATCAGTCACAACCCGGCCGAAGCGATCACCGAGGGCGACGTCGAGGTGGCGTCCCGCGTGTTCCTGCGCTTCATCGAGCAGTTCCGGCCGAAGCGGTAGCGCAATGGTCAACGACCCGCGCGCCGCGATCTCGAGCTTCGTCGCAGAGCACCGCGACGCTGCCGAGCGTTTTCTCGCGGAGCTGGTCAGGATACCGTCGGACAATCCGCCCGGCGATTGCGCGGCCCACGCCGCGCGTGCCGCCGCTTTGCTGGAACAATTCGGCTTTGCCGTCGAGCGTCACGCCGTACCGAAGGAGGCGGTGGCCGCCGCGATCAGGAAGAATGCGCGCGCGGTGCTCGGCGAGGAGATTCCCGCGCGCGGCGTGCCGCTCTATACCGACGCCCGGCACTACGGCGCGGCGGGAGTCCCGACCGTTCTCTACGGCGCGGGGCCACGGACGCTCGCTGAGGCCAACGGTCATCGCGCCGATGAGAATCTGAAGCTCGACGATCTGCATCGCGCGACGGAAGTCGTCGCATTGTCGCTGTACGATCTGCTTTCGGCCCAAGCGTAGCCGCCAAACGTGTCGGCGCGCAGCGAACGCAACCCGCCGGTCGGTCTGGCGCGGCTGATCTCCGCGCTCGGCGTGGCGCAGATCATCTCCTGGGGCACGCTCTTCTACGCCATCGCCGTGCTCGGGGACGCCATGCGCGACGAGCTCGGGATCTCGGCAACGTGGCTCTTCGGCGCGTTCACCGTGGGCTTGCTGCTCTCCGGAATCGTGTCGCCCGCCGTGGGGAGGCTTGTCGACGCCCGGGGCGGGCGCTTCGTGCTCTCGTGGGGCTCGATCGTCGGGGCACTCTCGCTGGCGATACTGGCGCTGGCGAGAGACTACGCAACGCTCTTCGTGGGCTGGGCGCTGGCAGGCGTTGCGATGGCCGCGTGCCTGTACGACCCCGCCTTTGCCACACTGCACCAACTGACCGGCGCGAGGTATCGACGTGCGGTGACCGCGTTGACGCTGTTTGGCGGCTTCGCCAGTACGGTCTTCTGGCCGCTATCGCAGTGGTTGCTCGACGGCGTGGGCTGGCGCGGAGCGCTCTGGGTCTACGCGGCGCTGCACGTCGCCGTGTGCCTGCCGTTGCACGCCTGGTTCGTTCCGGCACACGCCGGAGGGGTGGCAGAACCTCTTGATCCGAACCCACCGAGCACGATTGCGTCCGCCGCCGAGGCGCCACGCGCGGCGTCGGGCGCCGCGTATCATGCGCTGGCGTGGGCGTTCGCCGCGGCGGCGTTTCTTTCCGCGACGCTCTCCGCGCATCTCATCGCGGTGCTGAAATCCGCCGGGCTCACGCCGGGCGACGCGGTGCTCGTGTCGTCGCTCATCGGGCCGATGCAGGTGGCAGGGCGCATCGCCGAGTTCTCGTTTGCGCACAGACTCTCGGCGTTGTCCGTCGGCGCATTGGCGTTCGTGCTGATGACGGCGGCGCTGGCGTGCCTGGTGCTGGTCGACGGGCTCTCGGCAATCGCCTTCGTGTTCGCCGTGCTCTACGGCTGGAGCAACGGGATCATGACGATCGTTCGCGGCACGGTACCCGCCGTGCTTTTCGGACACCGCAACTATGGCGCGCTGCTGGGGCGGCTGGCTCTGCCGGCGTTCCTCGCGAAAGCCGTCGCGCCGGTCGCCTTCACGCTCGTGCTCGCCGCCGGGATGGCGCGCGTGTCGGCACTGTGGCTGCTGATCGCCGTCTCGGTGCTTGCACTCATCGCCTATCGCGCGGCGGTGCGGCGCCGCGAGGCATGAGGCTGTCCCAACAGGATTTGCGCGCGAGCGAGATAGCCCGCGAGACGCTCAGTCTTCGCCGCCAAGCTGCGACTGCTGATAATTTTCGATACCGATCTTCATGATCAGCTCGAGCTGGGTCTCGAGCCAGTCGATGTGCTCCTCTTCGGAAGAGAGGATGCGACGAAACAGATCGCGACTCACGTAGTCGCCGCAGGCCTCGGCATCGGCGACGCCACCCTTAATGGCGGGGTGTGCCGCCATTTCGAGCTTGAGATCGCATGCGAGCGCTTCCTGCACGTTCTCACCGATGAGGAGCTTGTGCAGATCCTGGAGATTGGGCACACCCTCGAGGAAGAGAATCCGTTCCATTAATTCCTCGGCGTGCTTCATCTCGTCGAGCGAATCCTTGCGCTCGTGAGCGGCGAGACGTGCGAAGCCCCAGTGCGCGAACATCTTGGCATGCAGAAAATACTGATCGATGGCCGTGAGCTCGTTGGTCAGGACCTCGTTCAGGCGCTTGATGACCTTCGCGTTACCCTTCATCGCGTGACCCGTTCATCACGTGGATGCCCTCATTGTCCGCTTCCGCCGGCTACGCGGCGAGCTTCCCGGCGGGGCAGGGGGGATCGGCGATGACCTCGTTCAGCACGGCTTCGGCGCAGGACACGCAGCGGCCGCAACCCAGGCCGATGCCGAGCTGCCGCGCCAGATCGTCGCGTGAGCGGGCGCCGGCTTCGGCCGCTTGCATGATCTGACGGTCGGTGACGGCGTTGCAGAGGCATATGTACACGATGTGGGACGCGAGAGTCAGGAAGGGTCGGCAATCAATGCGCCGTGGCGAACGTACGGCGGCGATCCTTGAGCCCCACGACGGCGAGCCATGCGGCGGGGATCAGCACCATCGAGTAGGTCAGCCAGTGGCCGTATTCCCCTTCGGGGCCGTAGGGCTCGGTCGCGATGTGCCAGAACTCGTTGTCGAGGAACGGAACCGCGCCCGCTTCGAAAAATTCGTGGAAGGTAT
>VBCL01000249.1 GCA_005888865.1 Betaproteobacteria bacterium
GGAAAACGCTCGCCGAGGATGCGCGAGAAGCTCTCCTCGCGTACCGGTGGCCGGGGAACGTGAGGGAATTGGCGAACGCCATGGAGCGCGTCGCGCTGCTCACCGATGTGCCCCTGGTGACCGCGGCCCGGCTCGAGCTTACTGTCCCACCCGCACGATCAGCATCGCTGCGACGAGATCATGACGTAGAGGCTCCCCGCGCCGAAGAGCCGAAATCGCTCGAGCACGCAGTGGAGACGACCGAGCGGGCGCGCATCTACGAGGCGCTCCAGGAAACCCGCTGGAACATCTCTCATGCCGCCGCGCGTCTTGGAGTGAGTCGGAACACCCTGCGCTATCGCCTCCAGAAGTACAAGCTCCGCCCACCGACGCCGAGGGCCGAGCAGGCCACATCAGCCGATGCGGTCAACCTCACAGTCGACTCCACGCCCGCCCCGACGACGACTCATGTGCTGTGGGAGCGCCGGCATGTCGCGCTACTGCGTGCTGATATCGTCACGGTCTCGTCCGCGTCGAGCGCGCCAGACGCCAGCTCCGTCCTCGACACTCTCGTAGACAAGGTCCAGAGCTTCGGCGGGCAGATCGAGGAGGTGAGCCTGCGCGGCCTTGTCGCGGGATTCGGTCTCGAGCCAATCGACGACGCTCCCAGGCGGGCGGCGCACGCGGCCCTGGCGATCCAGAGGATCGTCGGGCAGTCACCCGGCGTCCGTGTTGGTCTCCACGTCGGTGAGGTATTAGTCGCCCAACTCGGTGGTATGGCGCGACTGGAGCATGAGTCCAAGCGCGAGGTATGCACGCAGCTCGACGCCGTCATGGCAAATACGCAGCCGGGGCTCATCCTCGTGAGCGAAGCGACGCGCGCGTTTCTCGATCGGCGCTTCGTCATCGCGCCCCTCGCGGCGAACGGAAAGCACGCAGCGAAGGCGTACCGGCTCGCGGGCCTCGGACGAACGCCGTTGGGAGTGGGCGATCAGCTCACGCCCCTCGTGGCCCGAGACCGTGAGCTCGAGCGCCTCGCCGAGGCCCTCGAGCACACGCGGAAGGGCCGCGGGCAGGTCATTGGAGTGGTCGGTGAGCCCGGCGTCGGCAAGTCACGGCTCTTCTGGGAGTTCATCGAGTCGCAACGCAGCCGGGACGCAGTGATCCTTGTCAGCAGCGCGGCCTCGTACGCGAAGGCCACGCCATATCTGCCCGTGATCGATCTGTTGAAGCTGTACTTCCAGATCGAGCCGCACGACGACGCAGGCACGGTGCGGGAACGCATGACGCGAAAGAGTCCGACACCGCCGCCGGCGCTCCTCGCGCTTCTCGACCTACCTGCCGACGACTCGGAATGGTCGGCGCTCGACCCATCGCAGAAACGGCGACGAACGCTGGAGGCAGTCAAGCTCCTGATCCTCGAGGAGAGTCGCCGCCAGCCGGTGATCCTCGTCGTCGAGGATCTCCACTGGATCGACTCGGCGACGCAGGCCGTGCTCGACACCCTGGTCGACAGCCTCGCGAGCCATCGTGTGCTGCTTCTCGTCAGCTATCGGCCCGAGTACCAGCACACGTGGGGCAATAAGAGTTGTTACGCTCAAATTCGAGTCGATCCCCTCTCGGTCGAGAACGCCCGCGCCTTTCTGGATAGCCTGGTCGGACAGGAAGTCGCCACGGCGGCGCTGAAAGCCGTTTTGATCGATCGCGCTGGCGGCAACTCGTTTTTCCTGGAGGAGAGCGTGCGGGCGGCGGTCGAGACGGGCGTGCTCGTTGGCGATCGCGGTCACTATCGGCTCGCGCTTCCCGCTCACGACATTCAGGTGCCCGCTACCGTCCACGCGGTACTCGAAGCGCGCATCGGTCGGCTGCCGCCCGACGACAAGGCGCTTCTGCAGATGGCGGCTGCCATCGGCAAGGATGTGCCATTCGCCTTGCTCCGAGCCGTGGCGGACCTGCCGGAAGAGCCGCTCAGCGCCGGTCTCATGCGGCTTCGGAGGACCGAGTTCCTGTACGAGACGACACTCGTTCCCGAATTGCAGTACGCGTTCAAGCACGCGCTAAGCCACGAGGTTTGCTACGCGGGCATCCTCAACGACCGCCGGCGGGCCCTTCATGCTCGGACCATGGAGGCGGTCGAACGACTCTATGCCGACCGGCTGACCGAGCAGGTCGATCGTCTCGCCTACCATGCCCTCCGGGGCGAGATCTGGGACAAGGCCGTCGCGTACTCCCGTCAGGCAGGGGTGAAGGCCGCCGCACGTTCCGCCTACCGGGAAGCCGTCGCATGCTTCGAGCAGGCGCTCACCGCCCTCGCGCATCTCCCCGAGAATCGCGAGACGATCGAGCAGGCTATCGACCTCCGGCTCGACCTTCGCAATTCGCTCACTCCCCTCGGAGAGTTCGGGCGAGTCTTCGATCACCTTCGCGAGGGTGAAATCCTCGCCGAGGGCATTGGCGATCAGCGCCGGCTGGGATGGATTTCGGCGTTCATGACCTTCCATTTCTGGTTATTGAGTGACCTCGACCGGGCTCTGAAGGTCGGCCACCGCGCTCGTGCCATCGCCCAGGCCCATAGCGATTTCGACCTCGAGGTCGTGGCAAATCTACGGCTGGGACAGACGTACTTACACCTTGGTGACCACCGTCGTGCGGATGAATGTTTCCAAAGCAGCATCGACTCCCTCGAAGGCGACCGGATCCGTGGACGTTTCGGTGAGGCGGCCCTACCCTCGATTCTGGCTCGCGTCTGGTCGGTCCACTCACTTGCCGACCAAGGAGCGTTCGTGCAGGGGATCGCCAGGGGAGAGGAAGCACTGCGGATCGCCGAGATGGTGGACCAACCCTACAGCCTTGTCGGTGCATATCGTGGTCTCGGGTATGTCTACCTGCGCAAAGGCGATCTCAAGGAGGCAGTCTCAGTCTTCGAGCGCAGCCATCGACTCTGGAGGGCTTGGAACATTCCCACCTGGTTTTTCGGAATCGCTGCGCACCTCGGCTATGCGTACGCCCTGTCCGGGCGCCTCGCCGAGGGCTTGGCGCTTCTCGAACGGGCGACCGAACAATCCATCTCGATGGGAGAACGGAAAGCCCAGCCGTTTATCTACCTGAGCGAAGGGTATCGGCTGGTCAACCGAATCGACGATGCGATCCGGCTTGCCAATCAAGCCCTCGATTTTGCCCGTGAGCACAAGCTACGGCCGGACGAAGCGTGGGCGCTCCGGTCTCTGGGCGAGATCGTGTCGCGGCGCGATCCTGTGGATGCAGTAGAAGCTGAAACGTGCTACCGACAAGCGCTCACTCTTGCCGAGACGTTGGGCATGCGCCCGCTCGTCGCTCACTGCCATCTCGGCCTCGGCAAGCTCTACGCGCACATCGGCAAGCAGCAGCAAGCTGGAGAGCACCTCGCGACTGCCGCGGTGATGTACAGCGCCATGGACATGTCGTGCGGGCTCGAGCAGGCCAACGCAGCGGTGAGCCGCGTTTGACGAACGAACGTCAAGAGGGCGCGCATCATGCGCGTCGTGCTTCGCTTCGGACACCGACACCGCACTCCACCGGACTGAACCCCGTGACCTGGTTATGCGAGCAGTTGCTACGGTGCGACTCGACGACAGGCCAGGCGCGCCGCGCAGCCGGGCCTCTCCGGATGGCGCCCGTGTGACGCGCGGGCCGGGAGTGCGCCGCTCATTCCGCGAGCGCGCGCGCGAGAGACGTGACCAGGAAGTCCAGGTGCGCGATGTAGGTGTCTGTGCCCTTCACAGCGCCCGGGCTTTGCGGCAGCACCAGCACCCGGGCGCCGGCCGCGCGGGCCACCGCGGCTGCCGTGTCGGTGGGGTACCAGCTCTCGACGAGGACGACCTTGGCGCGCCGCTGGCGCATCTGGCTGATGAGCGCGATCAGGTGCCGCGGCGACGGCGGCACGCCGGGACGATCCTCGATGACGCCCAGGTCTTCCAGGCCGAACGCC
>VBCL01000255.1 GCA_005888865.1 Betaproteobacteria bacterium
TCAGCTCGCTGTAGGCGTGCGTGTATTCGTACGCCTGCAGGCCGAGGAAAGTGAATCCCAGGGCGATCGTGACGAAGAGCCATAACTTCAGCGCCAGCCGGTTGCCGGTCTTGAGCGCGTGGTGCGCGACTGTGAGCGTGCCACCCGAGGACACCAGGATGATCGTATTGAGCAGCGGAATCCCGATCGCCGCCATCGGCGTGAACGGATCCTTGAGATACGGCCCGTTGGTCGGCCAGAACGCCGTGAAGTCCGGCCACAACAGCCTCTGCTCGGGGCTCCCCAGCTCCGGCACCGACAGGTTGCGGACGTAGAACAAAGCGCCGAAGAACGCCGCGAAGAACATCACCTCGGAGAAGATGAACCAGCTCATGCCCCAGCGGAACGAGACGTCGACTTTCTTGTTGTAGAGCCGGTGCTCCGACTCGTCGATCACCCGGCCGAACCAGCCGAACATCATCGTCAGCAGGATCAGGAAGCCGGCGAGAACGAGCCACGGCCCGAACGCGTACTGGTTGAACCAGAACGCGGCGCCGAACGCCATGCACAGGAGCGCGCACGAGCCGGTGATCGGCCAATATGAAGGCTGCGGTACGAAGTAGTACGGCTTGGCGCCGTTCTGCGATGCGCTCATTCTTTGCTCCTGATCTCCCTCGAGCCTACGACCGGTTGCCCTCGACCTCGAAGAACGTGTACGACAACGTGATCGTCGGCACGTCGTTCGGCAGCTTCGGATCGACGACGAAGACGACCGGCATCTGCCGCTTCTCGTGCGGCGCAAGCGATTGCTTGGTGAAGCAGAAACAATCGAGCTTGCGGAAATATTGGGCGGCGAGCTGCGGCCCGTAGCTCGGCACCGCCTGGCCCGTGACCGGGTGTTCCGAGGTGTTCTCCACCTCGTAGACCACCTGCGCGACCTCGCCGGGATGCACCGTCACGATCGGCGTCAGCGGGCGGAAACGCCACGGGAGCTTGCTGGCGTTCGCGTCGAGCTCGAGCCTCACGCTCCGGGTGAGGTCGACCTGGGTGTTCTTCACTTCGTCGGGCACGTCGATGTCTCGCAGCCCCGTCGCCTTGCAGATCTGGTCATAGAACGGAACCAGAAGAAAGCCGAAACCGAACATCACGACCACGACGACGCCGAGCTTGGCGAGCATCACGCGGTTCGAGCGTCGGGGATCGTCGCGAAGATCGCTCATCGGCGAATCTACCTGCGCACACCGCGGCCGATGGCGGCCACCAGAAAGCCGACGATCGCGAGCCCGAGCACGCCCATGCCGACGCTTGCGCTTCCCGAATATTGCGAGGCGATGATTCCGCCGAAGAAAACGACCGCGATCGAAGCCAGCGTGAGCGCCGTGCGCCGGTTGGCGCGGCGCGCGACTTTCATTTCATCCGGACGATTCGTTGCAGAAGGCATCGTTCGAGTCGAGGCTCGTTCAGGTTACCGTCGGCGGCGTTTCGAAGGTGTGATACGGCGCCGGGGAAGGTACCGTCCACTCCAGCGTGTCCGCGCTTTCCCACGGACGCGCCGGCGCGGGCGCGCCGAACCGGATCGCCTTCAGCACGATATACAGGAACAGTATCTGCGAGAGCCCGAAGCCGAAGGCCCCGACGGTCGCAACCTGGTTCCAGTCGGTGAACTGCGTCGCATAGTCCGGAATGCGGCGCGGCATACCTGCGAGACCCAGGAAGTGCATCGGGAAGAACGTGACGTTGAAGAAGATCATCGAGCACCAGAAGTGGATCTTGCCGAGCGTCTCGTCGTACATCTTTCCGGACCATTTCGGCAGCCAGTAGTAAATGCCGCCGAAGAAAGCGAAGAGCGACCCTGCCACGAGCACGTAGTGGAAGTGGGCGACGACGTAGTAGGTGTCCTGCAGCTGGATGTCGACCGGCGTGATCGCGAGCACCAGGCCAGTGAAGCCGCCCATCGTGAACAGGAAGATAAAGCCGATGGCGAAGAGCATCGGCGTCTCGAAGGTCATCGAGCCCTTCCACATCGTCGCGAGCCAGTTGAACACCTTCACGCCCGTCGGCACTGCGATCAGCATCGTCATGTACATGAAGAAAAGCTGCCCGGCCGCCGGCATGCCGACGGTGAACATGTGGTGGGCCCAGACGAGGAACGACAGGATCGCGATCGACGCGGTGGCGTACACCATCGACGCGTAGCCGAACAGGGGCTTGCGCGAGAACGTGGGGAGGATGGTCGACACGATCCCGAACGCCGGCAGGATCATGATGTAGACCTCGGGATGGCCGAAGAACCAGAAGATGTGCTGGAACATCACTGGGTCACCGCCGCCGGCGGCGTTGAAGAAGCTGGTGCCGAAGTGGCGATCGGTCAGGAGCATCGTCACCGCTCCCGCGAGCACCGGCATCACCGCGATGAGCAGATACGCAGTGATCAGCCACGTCCAGCAGAACAGCGGCATCTTCATCAGCGTCATGCCGGGCGCGCGCATGTTGAGGATCGTCGTGATGATGTTGATCGAGCCCATGATCGACGACGCGCCCATGATGTGGACGGCGAAGATCGTCAGGTCCATCCCCATGCCTGCCTGCACCGACAGCGGCGCGTAGAGCGTCCATCCCCCCGCCGCCGCTCCGCCGGGAACGAAAAACGAGCTGAACAGCAGGGTCGCCGCGAACGGCAGCAGCCAGAAGCTCCAGTTGTTCATGCGCGCGAAAGCCATGTCGGGCGCGCCGATCATCAGCGGTACCTGCCAGTTGGCGAATCCCACCGCCGCCGGCATGATCGCCCCGAAGATCATGATCAGGCCGTGCAGCGTGGTGAGCGAGTTGAAGAATTCCGGATCGACGATCTGCAATCCAGGCTCGAACAGCTCGGTGCGGATGGTGAGCGCAAGCGTTCCGCCGGCAATGAACATGATGAACGAGAACCACAGGTAGAGCGTTCCGATATCCTTGTGATTGGTCGTCATGATCCAGCGCATCACGCCGCCCGGATGATGCGCGTGCCCATGTTCGTCTTCGTGACCGTGGCCGACGGCGGGATCGTGCGGAATGCTGCTCATCGCTTGCTCCTGGCTGATGCTCTGGTGTCCGGAAGGCCGCTAGGACCGCGCCGCCTTCACCTCGGCAGGCTGGATGGCCTCGCCGGTGTGATTGCTCCAGCTGTTACGCGTATAGGTGATCACCGCGGGGATATCGGTCTCGGAGAGCGTGTTCTTCCACGCGACCATCGCAGTGGGCTGGCCGTTCTTGACCACGCCGTTGAGCACTGTCTTGATCTGCGCGTCCTTCGGCCCGGTGACAACCTTCGAGCCGTCGAGCGCGGGGAACGCGCCGGGGACGCCCTTGCCGTTGGCCTGATGGCACGCGGCGCAGTTCGCGCCGAACACCTTCTCGCCGCGCGCGATGAGCTCTTTCTGGTCCCAGGCCCTGTTCGGATCGTCGGTGCCCGCGGACGCCGACTTCTTGTGCTCGGCAAGCCACTTCGCGTAATCGTCAGTGCTCTTTACCTCGACGACGATGGGCATGAATCCGTGCTCCTTGCCGCAAAGCTCCGAGCATTGTCCGCGGTAGATGCCGGGCTGATCGGCTTTCAACCATGCATCGCGCACGAAACCCGGGATCGCATCCTGCTTAATCCCGAAAGCGGGCACCGACCAGGAGTGGATCACGTCGTTGGCGGTGATCAGCACCCTGACCTTCTTGCCGACAGGCACGACCATTGGATTGTCGACCTCGAGCAGGTAATGCTCGCCCTTCGGTTCCTGGCCATGGATCTGCACGTACGGTGTGGTGAGATTGCTGTAGAAGCCGAACCCGTCGTCGAGATAGTCGTAGCTCCACTTCCACTGGTAGCCGGTCACCTTGACGGTCATGTCCGGCGCGCTGGCATCCTTCATCGCCAGGATCGTCTTGGTCGCCGGGAAGGCCATGAACAGCAGGATGAGGAAGGGGATCACCGTCCAGATCACTTCGACGACGGTGTTTTCGTGAAACTGCGCAGCCTGGTGTCCCTTGGACTTGCGGTGCGCGAAGATCGAATAGAACATCACCGCGAACACGCCGACGAAGATCACGACGCAGATCCACATGATGTACGTGTGAAGGTCGAAGATCTGCGCAGCGATCGGCGTGACGGGCGACTGCAGGTTGTACTCCCGGATCGCCTGCGCGGCGATCGGCGAAAGCGCCAGAAGC
>VBCL01000256.1 GCA_005888865.1 Betaproteobacteria bacterium
ATGTTGACGTTCGCGGCGACCGCGGCGCGGATCGCCAGAATGCCCGAGTGGTAATACGTGCCGTCGCCCAGGTTGGCGAACATGTGCTTGGTTTTCGTGAATGGCGCCTGGCCGATCCACGGCACGCCTTCGGCCCCCATGTGGGTGTAGGTCGACGTCGAGCGATCCATCCAGATCGCCATGACGTGGCAGCCGATACCCGCGGTCGCGCGGCTGCCCTCGGGCACCTTGGTCGAGGTGTTGTGCGGACAGCCCGAGCAGAAGTACGGAACCCGGTTCAGTGTGATTCTGGGCCTGGAGAGCGCTTTTTCCTTGGCGTTGATCCAGTCGACCCGCGCACGCACCTTCTCCATGGTGCGCGAATGCAGATCCAGGCGCTCCATGCGCTGGGCGATAACCCGCGCGATCATCGCAGGGGTCAGCTCGGACGCAGCGGGAAGGAGCCAGTCGCCGTGCGGGCGAACCCATTCGCCTTTCTCGTCGAATTTGCCGACCACGCGCGGACGCACGGTGTAGCGCCAGTTGTAGAGCTGTTCCTTCAATTGATACTCGACGACCTGCCGCTTTTCCTCGACGACGAGGATTTCCTCGAGCCCCTCGGCGAAATGACGCACCGATTCCGGCTCGAGCGGCCAGGGCATCGCGACTTTGAACACGCGGATGCCGATCTCGGCGGCGTCGGCCTCGGTGATGCCCAGGTCGTCGAGCGCCTGACGCACGTCGAGGTAGCTCTTGCCGCTGGTGATGATGCCCAGCCGCGGGTTGGGTGAATCGATGACGATGCGATTGAGCTTGTTGACGCGGCAGTAGTGCAGCGCGGCGTAGATTTTGTAGTCCTGCATCCGCGCTTCGGTTTCGAGGAAGCCGTCGGGCCAGCGGATCGACACGCCGTCGGGCGGGAAGGGGAAGTCGTCGGGCATGATCGTCTTCACCGCTTCGGGATCGATCGCGATCGATGCGGAGCTCTCCACGGTGTCGGACACGCACTTGAAGCCGACCCACAGACCCGAGTAGCGGCTCATCGCCCAGCCGTGCAACCCCAGCTCGATGATCTCCTGTACCGACGAGGGATAGAGCACCGGCATCATCGCCGCGGAGAACTGGTGATCGGACTGGTGCGGCAACGTCGATGACTTGGCCGCGTGGTCGTCGCCCGCGAGCACCAGCACGCCGCCGTGCTTGGACGTGCCCGCATGGTTCGCATGCTTGAACACGTCGCCGCAGCGATCCACACCCGGGCCCTTGCCGTACCACATCGAGAACACGCCGTCGCAGGTCGCGTCGGGGTACATGTTGACCTGCTGCGTGCCCCAGATCGACGTGGCGGCGAGGTCCTCGTTCAATCCCGGCTGGAACTTGATGTGCGCGCGCTCGAGAAACTTCGACGCGCCCCAGAGCGCCTGGTCGAGCCCACCCAGCGGCGATCCGCGGTAGCCGGACACGAAACCCGCGGTGTTGAGCCCCGCGAGCTTGTCGCGCTGGCGCTGCAGCATCAGCAGCCGCACGAGCGCCTGCACGCCGGTCAGATAGACGCGGCCGGATTCAAGCTCGTATTTATCGTCGAGAGTAACGTTGCGCAGCGCGGATGCGCCGGCGGGGGAGGGTGTCATCGGTGCTTCTCCAAAATCGTGTTCTGGATGCCTCGGGGACCAGGTCTATGGTACCCCGAACGCCAGAGGGGGCGATTGTGTCGCCCCCTCCGCAAGGTGTGCATTTTACGCTTTGGATCGGAGTGCGGCAATTGCGTTGCCTATGCTGCGACCCGACTCGCCTCAGAGCGCGACCACCTGGACGTTGACGATAAGCACCGGCGGCGGCGATTCGCGGGGGCCGACGAAGGTGCCGGCAACAGGGGGCACGGTTTCGGGGTGGCGCGCAACCGCGACCGCGATGTGGCGGCTGCCGGTGACTTCGCCGATCGTCGGGTCG
Organism: Betaproteobacteria bacterium; assembly: GCA_005888865.1. GTDB lineage: Bacteria > Pseudomonadota > Gammaproteobacteria > Burkholderiales > Casimicrobiaceae > PALSA-1003. Next base: position 1,930 of record VBCL01000256.1, read on the forward strand.
AAGCCCTTCCACCCCGGGCCGGGAAGATAAACCTCGGCCCAGGCGTGGGTCGCCGCGTTGCCTTCCTCGGTGGCCGGGGCGTGCAGATAGCCGCTGACAAAACGACTCGCCAGGCCGAGATGTCGGCAGGCTTCGATGAACAGCGCTGCGTAGTCGCGGCAGGACCCGCGCCGGCTCGCCAGGGTCTGGTCCGGCGACTGGACGCCGGGCTCTTCGCGAATGATGTAAGTGAGCCCTCCAGCGAGCGCGCGGTTCATCCGATCGAGCATGGCGTAGGTCTCGATCGGCCCCTGGCCGAAGCCGAATCCGCTTACCCATTCACGCAGGGCCGGCTGATCGTTCGGGTATACGGGCTGCTCATAGGGCAGCAGATCGAACCTCTCTTCGGGCGTGTATAGGAATGGGTAGTTGACGGCATAGTCGGCGACCAGAAAGTCGAGCGGCGCTTCCTCGTAGTGCTCGATCACGACCTCGCTTTCGATGCTCAGCCGGTCCGAAGAGTCGACAAAAATTGCCACGGCCACCGAGTTGTCGAACATGTCCCGGTGCCATTTGATCTGCGGTTGCGGCGAGATGTCGAGCCTGGAGGACTCGATGTGCACGTCGTGACCTTCGCGCGGGCGCAGCAGAAGCTGATGCGGCCCGAGCGTGACCGGACTCGAGTAGCGATATTCGGTGAGGTGAGTAATCCGCAGACGCCGCATGGGGCGCGGGCCGAACAGGCTGTCAGGAAACGAGATTCTTGAGCAGGAACGCGGGAACGGGCTGCGCAAAGCCCTTCAGCGGCAGCTTGCCCAGGGGTTCGACCTCGGCTGCGTCGCCAAGCGCTGCGCAGGTGCGACGGTCGATGAGAATCTGGCCGCTCAGCGCTTCGTCCGAGAGGCGCGACGCGAGATTGACTACGCTGCCGATGGCGGAATAGTCCCAGCGCCCTTCGAACCCGAATGCGCCGAGCGTGGCATAGCCCTGGGCGATGCCGATGCCCAACGCGAGCTCGTAGCCAAACTTCACCCAGCGCTCGCGCAGCGGCGCAAAACGCTCCTGCATCGCCAGCGCCATCGTCGCCGCCCGCCGGCCCGGCTCGGCAATCGGCAACGGATCGTTGAAGAAGACGAGGATGCCATCGCCCGCAAAACGGTCGAGCGTGCCCTCGAACTCGGTCACGGTCGAGCCCATCGCCGCCTGGTAATCGCGCAGCACCGCCTCGACTTCTTCGGGCTCGGCGCTGTCGGTAAAGGCGGTGAAGCCGCGCAGATCCACGAAGACATAGCTGATTTCACGGCGGTGCGGAGCGAGGATCGATTTTTCGCCCGCCGAGACGATCGCGTCGGCGACCGCCGGAGAGAAGAAGCGCTTCAATTGCGAGAGCCGATCGAGTTGTGCGAGCTGCTCATCGACGCGCTGCTCGAGCTTCAGGTTCGACACCTTCAGCGCCTCGGTGTGCCGCGCGACTTCATCCTGCAGCGCCTTTACCCGCAGCAGCGACCGGACACGGGCGAAAAGCTCCGGCTGGTTGATCGGTTTCGACAGGAAATCGTCCGCGCCGGCGTCGATCCCTTTGACGCGCTCCTGCTGGGGGTCGAGCGAAGTGACCAGCACCACGGGCAGCAGGGCCGTGCAGGGGTCGGCTCGGATCTGCCGGCAGACCTCGTACCCGGACAGACCGGGCATCATGATGTCGAGCAGCACGAGGTCGGGCTTTTCGGCGCCGAGCTTGGCGAGCGCCTCTTCGCCTGTCGCGGCGGTCGCGACGGCGTAGCCTTTGACGCCGAGGAGGTCCGCGAGCAGCTTGACGTTGTGCGGCGTGTCGTCGACGACGAGTATTTTGGCGCTCACGCGGGCCTCGCCAGGATTTCGCGCACGGTGTCCAGAAATTCCTTGAGGTTGATCGGCTTACCCACGTAAGCATTGAACCCGGCTTCGGTGATCAGCTTGCGGTCCTGTTGCATCACCGACGCGGTGACGGCAAGGATCGGAATCGCCGCCGTCGCCGGGTCGGCGCGCAACACCTTGAGCGCCTCGATGCCGTTCATTCCAGGAAGGTGGATGTCCATGAGAATGAGATCGGGATTACGTTCTCGCGCGAGCTGGATGCCATCCTCGGCGTTGCCCGCTTCGATCGTTGAGAATCCCTTGACCTGCAGCACGTCGCGCACGAGCTTCAGGTTCTTGTCATTGTCTTCGACGATCAGGATCAGGCTCATGGTTGGATTTGGATGCCGAAGGTGAAATCGATGCCCGTATCGCGTACCGAGATGACGGCGCTATTGTCCTCCCGCCGCGCCAGTACGTCGATCCGCGCGCCATCGAGGCTGCGCTTTACCGGGTTCGCCCGAGCTTTGGGTTCACGCTCGACGTCACGGAGTCGTAGCGCGATAACTGCGTTCGGCGCAAGCTTCGAGTTGCGATCCCTCGAGGGGCGGTGGAGCGCTTCCTGGGGATCGCAACATCCGAGTCACAGTCAGGGGAGATCCTTCATGAACAGCGTATTCAAACGTGTCGTCGCGTCCGTTGGAATCGGTGTGGGCTTGATGCTGGCTAACGCATCTGCAACAGCGGCGCTCGGCGACGTCGACAAGTCGGGCGCGGCGTGGTGGCAATGGGTGATTTCCATTCCCGTCGACGAGAACCCACTGCCGGATACCACGGGCGAGAAGTGCATGGTTGGTCAGAGGGGAGGCGTGTGGTATCTCGCCGGAACATTCGGGGCCGCAACGGCCAACCGCGATTGCACCGTTCCCGCGGGCACGGCGTTCTTCGTTCCCGTGATTAACATCGTCAACATCGACACGCCCAACGTCTGCGGCCAGGGCGCGG
>VBCL01000248.1 GCA_005888865.1 Betaproteobacteria bacterium
CACATCACCAATCGGTCCCGAACCCGCCGGACCATCGATGTCACAAGTTATGCGGAAGTGGTGCTCGCGCCCGCGGCTGCCGACGCGCTGCACCCTGCCTTCAGCAATCTGTTCGTGCAGACTGAAATCGTCCATGGGCGGCAAGCTATTCTCTGCACCCGCCGGCCGCGCTCGATCGACGAGCACGTGCCGTGGATGTTTCACTTGATGACGGTGCAGGGAGGGGGCACCGGAGACGTCTCGTTCGAGACAGACAGAATGCGGTTTATCGGCCGCGGCGGCTCGGTCGCCGCTCCCGCCGCGATGACCGATCCCGGAACTCTATCGGGCACCGACGGTTCGGTTTTGGATCCGATCGTCGCAATCCGCCATCGATTGACGCTCGACGCCGGCGCGTTGGCGACGATCGACATGGTTTCGGGCGTCGGCGAGACCCGGGATGCAGTGTTGAGTTTGGTCGAGAAATATCAGGATCACCGTCTCGCCGATCGCGTCTTCGAGCTGACCTGGACACACAGCCAGGTGGTGCTGCGGCAGCTCAATACTACCGAAGCGGATTCGCAACTCTACAGCCGCCTCGCCAGCTCGGTGATTTACGCCAATGCGTCGCTGCGTGCAGCCGCGAGCGTTCTCGTCAGGAACCGCCGCGGGCAATCCGGGCTCTGGGGATACGCGATTTCCGGCGACCTGCCGATCGTATTGCTGCAGATTGCCGATATCGCCAACTTCGACCTCGTGCGCCAACTCGTGCAGGCACACGCCTACTGGCGTCTCAAGGGACTGGCAGTGGATCTCGTGATCTGGAACGAGGATCACGACGTGTACCGGCAGCGACTCCAGGAGCAGATCATGGGCCTGATCGCGGCGGGTGTCGAAGCGCATGTCGTCGATCGCCCCGGCGGCATTTTCGTGCGGATCGCCGAGCAGATATCGCCCGAGGATCGCATTCTCATCCAATCGGTCGCCCGCGCGATCATCACCGACAGTCGCGGAACGCTTGTCGGCCAGATCAACCGACGCTCACCGGCAGAAGTGCGAATTCCACGACTCGTCCCAACGCGCACCCATCGACCCGAAACGCCGAGCGTTGCCGAATTGCCGCGCGAGGCGTCGATTCTCTTCAACGGGACAGGAGGATTCACGTCTGATGGGCGCGAATACGTCATCGCTCCGGCAGCAGGACACGCGACGCCCGTTCCCTGGGTGAATATTCTTGCAAACCCTCACTTCGGAACGGTCGTGTCGGAAAGCGGCATGGCCTACACCTGGAGCGAGAACGCGCAGCTCTTTCGTCTCACGCCATGGCACAACGACCCGGTGGGTGAGTCTAGTGGAGAAGCCTTATACCTCCGCGATGAAGAAACCGGGCACTTTTGGTCTCCCACCTCAGCGGACCGCGGTGGGACCGCGCCCTACATGAGCCGGCACGGATTCGGCTACAGCGTTTTCGAACACATGGAGGATGGCATTCGCTCGGAGCTGACGGTTTTCGTGGCACTCGATGCGGCGGTCAAGTTTTCCTCTCTGAAAGTGAGCAATCTGTCGGGGCGCCCGCGACGGTTGTCCGCCACGGGTTATGTCGAGTGGGTGTTGGCCGATCTTCGCGCGAAATCGGCGATGCACGTGACGACCGAGATCGATTCCAGGAACGCTGCGCTGTACGCACGAAATCCGTACAACCACGAGTTCCCGGACTGGATCGGTTTCTTCGACGTCGACGATGCGACACGGAGCGTGACCGGAGACCGCACCGAATTTATCGGTCGCAATGGCACGCTACGTGATCCGGCGGCGCTGTACCGGACGCGTCTTTCGGGCAAGGTGGGTGCCGGGCTGGATCCCTGCGCTGCGATCCAGGTCGCGTTCGACTTGGCGGATGGGCAGGAGCGAAAGATCATTTTTCGACTGGGCGCAGCAAGCAACGCCGACGCGGCCGGCCCACTGATACAGCGTTTTCGGGGAACCGCGGCCGCGCATGAAGCGCTTGAAGCGGTGGTCGGGCACTGGCGGCACACGCTTGGCGCCGTGCAAGTGGAGACGCCCGATGCAGCGCTCAATGTACTGACCAACGGTTGGCTCGTGTATCAAACGATCGCGTGCCGTCTATGGGCGCGCAGCGGCTACTACCAGTCGGGCGGAGCCTTTGGTTTCCGCGACCAATTGCAGGACGTGATGGCCCTTGTTCACGCCGAACCGAGCCTCGTGCGCGCGCAAATCGCGCTTTGTGCGAGCCGTCAATTCGTGGAAGGCGACGTCCAGCATTGGTGGCATCCGCCGTCGGGACGGGGTGTACGCACGCATTGCTCGGACGATTACCTTTGGCTGCCACTGGCGACATGCCGCTACGTCCTGACCACCGGCGACATGTCGATTCTCGACGAGACCGCGCACTTTCTCGAAGGCCGCCCGGTCAATGCGGAGGACGACTCGTACTACGACCTGCCTGGCCGGTCCGACGAAAGCGCGAATGTCTATCTGCACTGCGTGAGGGCGATTCTGCATGGTCTCAGATTCGGCACGCATGGATTGCCACTGATCGGATCCGGCGACTGGAACGATGGCATGAATCTCGTCGGCAGGCATGGCAAGGGCGAAAGCGTCTGGCTCGCTTTCTTCCTTTGTCACGTCCTCGGAGAATTTGCCAAGGTGGCTCGTTTGCGTGACGACGCGTCGTTCGCGGATCGTTGCGAGACGGAGACGATGCAATTGCGCCAACGGATCGAGGAGAACGCCTGGGATGGCGGCTGGTATCGTCGCGCGTACTTCGATGACGGCTCACCGTTGGGTTCGATGACCAATCCCGAATGTCAAATCGATTCGGTTGCCCAGAGCTGGTCGGTGCTGTCCGGTGCCGCTGATATCGAGCGCGCGCGCAGGGCGATGAACGCGGTGTATGCGCGCCTTGTTCGTCGCGACCACGCGTTGATCCAACTTCTCGCTCCGCCGTTCGACACGTCCGATCTGGATCCGGGATACATCCGAGGATATGTTCCGGGGGTTCGAGAGAACGGTGGGCAATACACGCATGGCGCGATCTGGACGGCGATGGCGTTCGCAGCACTGGGTGATAGCGCGCGCGCATGGGAGTTGATGACGATGATCAACCCGGTGAACCACGCGCGAACGCCGGAAGGCGCGGCGACTTACCTGGTCGAACCCTATGTTGTCGCCGCTGACATCTATGCGCTTGCGCCGCACACGGGCCGAGGCGGATGGACCTGGTACACGGGCTCGGCCGGCTGGATGTACCGGCTCGTCGTGGAGTCGCTGCTAGGGCTCAGGCGGGAAATGGATCGTCTTTATTTCACGCCGTGCCTCCCCGCGGAGTGGAAGGAGTTCAAGCTGCACTACCGCTATCGCGAGACTTATTACCACATCACGGTGCGACGACCGGAGGTGGAAGGTGACGAGGAGATCGATGCGTCGAGCGTAACCATCGATGGCGTAACGCAAGACGGCGCGTTCATTGCTCTTGTCGATGATCGTCGGGAACACCGGGTAGAGGTGCGGGTTGACGGCAGGGACCCCATTACGGAAATGCGTATAGGCGCTTTGCAGCACACCCG
>VBCL01000303.1 GCA_005888865.1 Betaproteobacteria bacterium
CACCGCCCACGCCGCGAGCGCGGGACCGATCGACAGGATCGGTGCGATGAAGAACAGGTACCGGCTGGCGCCGGTCGGGACGATGATCTCCTTGAAGATCAGCTTGAAGACGTCGGCGAAAGGCTGGAGCAGCCCCAGCGGCCCCACGCGATTCGGCCCGATGCGCACCTGGATCCAGCCGATCACCTTGCGTTCGGCAAGAGTCAGATACGCGACGGAGATGATGAGCGGCACGGCGATGGCCACGATCTTGGCGAGCGTCCATACGCCCGGCCATGTCCACCCGAAAAAATCCTGCATGGCATCCATCACACGCCCTCGATCGCGCCCGGCCCGAACATGGCGCCAAGCGTGCTCGTCGCCGGATGCGCGGCAGCGACGCGAACACAGCCCTCCGGCACGCCGGCATCGACCGCGACGGTCAGGAGCACCTCCCCGCCGTCCTGGCGCAACCGTACGGTCGCGCCCGCAGCGAGATTGAGCCTGGCGAGGGTCGCCGCGTGGGCGCGGGCGACCGGCGGCGTCGCGTCGCGCGTCTTCTGCAGCGATGGAGCGCGCCGGACCAGCGGATCCGCGGCGTAGATCGGTACGTCGGCGACCCGCTCGAACCCGTCGCGCCCAACCGGCGCAGCGGGCGCTTCGATGGCCGTTTTCGTCGCGTTGGAGAGCCACGCGCCGATATCGTCGCCGCGCGGCAACTCGGCCCGTACCGCGTCGATGCTCTCGTAGCCGAAATCGGGGAGGCTCAGCAGCGATCCGAGCACACGCAGCACTTTCCACGCCGGGCGCGTCTGACCGAGAGGCATGACGACGCCGTTGAACGCCTGGGCACGTCCTTCGCAATTGATGAAGGTGCCCGCGGTCTCGGTGAATGGCGAGACCGGCAGCAGCACGTGGGCGTGCTCGCTCGCTCCGGACTTGAAGGCGGACAGCGCGACAACGAACTCCGCGGCAGCGAGCGCGGCGCGGGTCGCTGCGGGATTCGCGGTGTCGAAGTCGGGATCGACATTCAGCATCACGTACGCCTTGCGCGGATCAGCGAGCATCGTCGCGGCGTTAAGACCGCCCGTGCGCGGGAATGCTCCAGTGATCGTGCCGCCGATCGAATTCGCGGCTTCGGTCAGGAAGCCCAGCGTCGCGCCCGTCAGCTCGGCGATCGTGTGCGCGAGCGCGTGCAGCTGCGACGCCTGCGGGTGCCATTCGGCGAAGGTCCCAAGGAACACGGCTCGGCGTTCACCACCGGCAAGGCTCGCGGCGATGTCTTTCGCGGTCGATGACGCCTCGACGCCGGCGAGCGGCGCCGGCGTGGGCTTGCCTGCGGCGCTCGCCGCGGCGACGGCGATCTCGGCGAGCATGCGCGGCAGCGCGGAGGGCGCCACGATCGCCTTGTGGGCGAGCTTCAGCAGCAACTCGTCGTCAGCGGCATGCACCAGCGAGATCTGCGCACCCTTTTTCGCTCTCTGGCGCAGCCGGTGTGTGAGTAGCGGATGGTCTTTGCGCAGGAAACTGCCGATCACCAGCACGCGGTCGAGCGCGGCGAAGTCCGCGATCGACATGCCCAGACACGTCGCGCCATCACGCTTGCCGTCGGTGCTGAAATCGGAATGCCGCAGGCGGAAACCGATGTTGTCGCCGCCCAGTCCCCGGACGAGCTTCTGGGCAAGGTGCATCTCTTCGAGCGTCGAGTGCGGCGATACCAGCGCGCCGATCGCCGCAGCACCATCCCGATCGCGGATCCGTTTGAGCTCCCCGGCCGTGTGCTCGAGTACCGCGGTCCAGTCCGTTTCGACCCACTTGCCATCGCGCTTGATCATCGGATGGGTGAGGCGGTCGTCGGAATTCAGCCCTTCGTACGAGAACCGGTCCTTGTCCGAGAGCCAGCATTCGTTGATCGCCTCGTTCTCCAGCGGGACCACGCGCATCACGCGCTCGCCCTTGACCTGGACCACGAGGTTGCTGCCGAGGCTGTCGTGGGGGCTCACCGACTTGCGGCGCGCGAGCTCCCAGGTGCGCGCCGTGTAGCGGAAAGGCTTCGAGGTCAGCGCGCCGACGGGACACAAATCGATCACGTTGCCCGAGAGCTCCGAATCCACGGTCTTGCCGACGAAGGCGATGATCTCGGCGTGCTCGCCGCGGCCGATCATTCCGAGTTCCATGATGCCCGCGATTTCCTGTCCGAAGCGCACGCAGCGCGTGCAGTGGATGCAGCGCGTCATGTCGGTCGAGATCAGCGGGCCGAGGTTCTTGTTGAACACGACGCGCTTGGGCTCCTGGTAGCGCGAGTTCGACCCGCCGTAACCGACCGCCAGATCCTGAAGCTGGCATTCCCCGCCCTGGTCGCAGATCGGGCAATCGAGCGGATGGTTGATGAGCAGAAACTCCATCACGCCCTTTTGCGCATCGACCGCGGCGTCCGAATGCGTCCACACCTTCATGCCCTCGGTCACCGGCGTCGCGCACGCCGGCAGCGGCTTGGGCGCCTTCTCGACCTGCACCAGGCACATCCGGCAATTGGCGGCGATCGTGAGCTTGCTGTGCCAGCAGAAATGCGGCACGTAGATCCCGAGCTGGTGCGCGGCATCCATCACGGTGCGACCGCTCTGCACCTGGACCGGCTTGCCGTCGACTTCGAGGTTGACTATCGCCATGCGCGCGTCAGACGTAATCGGGCACCAGGCACTTCTTGTGATCGATGTGATACTGGAACTCGTCCCGGAAGTGCTTGATGAAACTCTTCACCGGTAGCGCCGCGGCGTCACCCAGCGCGCAGATCGTGCGGCCGGCGATATTGTCGGAGACCGACACCAGCACCTCGAGATCCTCGTTCCTGCCCTCGCCGTGCTCGATTCGGTTGACCATGCGCCAGAGCCATCCGGTGCCCTCCCGGCACGGCGTGCACTGGCCACAGGACTCCTCGAAGTAGAAATACGAGAGGCGCAGCAGCGATCTCACCATGCATCGGGTGTCATCCATGATGATCACCGCACCCGAGCCGAGCATCGAGCCCGCCTTGGCGATCGAGTCGTAGTCCATGTCGGTGGCCATCATGATCTCGCCCGGAAGCACCGGCATCGACGAGCCCCCGGGGATGCACGCCTTCAACTTGCGCCCGCTGCGCATCCCGCCGGCCATTTCCAGCAGCTTGGAGAACGGCGTGCCGAGCCGCACTTCGAAATTGCCCGGGCGCTCGACGTCGCCCGACACCGAGAAGATCTTGGTGCCGCCGTTGTTAGGCCGGCCCAGGTCCAGAAAGGGCTCGCCGCCGTTCCGGATGATCCATGGCACCGCGGCGAAGGTCTCGGTGTTGTTGATCGTCGTGGGCTTGCCGTACAGCCCGTAGCTCGCAGGGAACGGCGGCTTGTACCGCGGCATCCCCTTCTTGCCCTCGAGCGATTCGAGCAGCGCGGTTTCCTCGCCGCAGATGTAGGCGCCGTAGCCGTGATGGTTGTACAGGTGCAACGAGAAGCCGCTGCCGAGGATGTCGTCGCCGAGCAACCCGGCTCGCTCGGCCTCCTCGACCGCTTCCTCGCAGCGCTCGTAGACATCCCAGAT
>VBCL01000282.1 GCA_005888865.1 Betaproteobacteria bacterium
AAACCCGGTGACGTGGCGCATGCCACCCATCGATTCGCCGACCGCGCCGAAGCCAGGCCGGTCGCGGTACGGGCCGGTCTGGCCGAAGCCGGACAGACGAACCATGATCAATCCCGGGTTGATGGCCGCGAGCGCGTCGTAGCCGAGGCCCCATTTCTCGAGCGTGCCGGGTCGGAAATTCTCGACGACGATGTCGGCCTCCCGGGCGAGCCGCCGCGCGATCTCCTGGCCGTCCGGCGAACGCAGATCCACGGTCACCGACTTCTTGTTGCGCGCCTGGACGTACCACCACAGCGACGTGCCTTCGTGCAGCAGGCGCCACTGGCGCAGCGGATCCCCTGTTCCGGGCGGTTCGAGCTTGATGACCTCGGCGCCAAACTCCGCGAAGAGCTTCGCCGCGAATGGTCCGGCGATGAGCTGGCCCAGCTCGAGCACTTTCAGATCGGCGAGCGGACCCCGCGAAGTCGCAGGCGTGCTTTGATGGACCCCCACGCTCGCGGCTGTCGCCGCTACGCTGCCCCCAGAAGCGGGGGCGCCCGCGCAGTGGTATGGCTCGGCGGCGCTCATGCTAGATGGAACCTCCGGAGCGGCGCTTTCGCAGCTCCGCTTCGAGCTTCGGCAGCTTCTTCCCCATCTGTTCGCCGACGAATATCTGCGGATTCGAGGCTTCGCGTTTTTCCGAGCGCTCGCGCTCGGTGATCTGCTTCTTCGCCTGCTCGAAGGCCTTCACGAATGAATCTTCGAAGCGCAGCGCGTGCTGGAACAGGGCGTCGCCGAAGTACGTCGCGTCGCTTTCCGTGCCGCAGCCGAACGACGTGCGGTTGGCCGCCGACGCCGTCATGATCAGCGTGTGGTCGTCCTTCAGCGGGTCGATGAAGCCGCCGGAATAGCACGCCGAAACGACGATGATCCGCCACTTGATGCCGGCGTCGTCGAGCAGCTGCTTGAGCGTCTCCGGCGGAAGCGAATCGAGCTGAAGCGGGGGAAATTCGATGCTGAGCTTGTGGTCGCGCGTGCCATGGCTCGACAGGTAGACCATCACCACGTCTTCGTCCGGATTGATGATATCGCCGATCTCGGAGAGCGTTGCGCGCAGGTTGCTCACCGTGGCGAACGGCGTGTCGAGCATGGTCCCCGGATTGTTGATCAGCACGACGGAGCGGCCGTCGGTATCGAAGCGGTCATCGAAGAGCTGGTGTGCGACTTCGATGTCCTTGCGGAAGACGTCCTCGGCGGAGTACGGGGCGAACCCGACGAAGTAGAGATCGGTGACTCCCGGGCGTTCGTCCTCGAGCTCGGTGAGCGCCTCGTAGAGGAGCTGCGGCTGCTTGATGAGCACGTCCTCGGTCGCGGGATTCGCATAGCGCCGCGCTTGCTGCGCCGCCGGCTCGGGCATGGCAGAGAACCAGGGCTGATTGGCCCAGATCGCCAGCGGAACCCCCGCAACGAGGAGCGCGGCGCCGGCGAGCGAGCGCAGCCAGAAGCGGGGTTGTCGCGGCGTCAGTGCGATGGCCACCGCGCGCCAGTAGATGAAGGCGATCCACGCCATGAGCAGCCAGAAGCCTGCCCATTGGATCGAGTAACCGAAAAGGCCGCCCTGATTACCCGGAAGCGCCAGAAGGAGATTCACCACGCCCAGCGCCGGATCGCTGGCCGCCACGATGACCGGAAGTGCTAAGCGAAGGTGCGGCTGCCTGTAGGCCGCGGCGAGCGCGGCGGCGATCAGAAGCAGCACGGCGACATCGAACCCTTCGAACACGATCGCGTGCACCGAGAGCAACGGCTGAGGGCCGGCCCGCACATAGTCGTTGGTCGCGCCGATCAGCATGCCGAGAGCGAGGAGCAATAACAGCTGCCGCACGCTGACGCGAAAGGAAAGCAGGGAAACCGGAAAGCCGAATGCCAACCGGAAGCCGGCGACGAGATTACGCCCGAGGTCGACAAGGACTTGTCTGGTCGCGCTCATGCCGATCCTGATGCGTTCGAGCGCGCCTCGATGTAGGCCTTGACGGCAGCGGCATCGACCGCCAGTACGTCGAAGCGTTGCGGCATCGCCTCGAGGTGCGCGTAGGCACTCGGACGCTCCGGCTCGCGTCCGAGCGCCTCGCGAATGGTCGCGGCGAATTTCGCCGGCAACGCAGTCTCGATGCAGATCAGGGGCACCTGGGAATCGCGGCGCTCGAGCCCGACCTTGATGCCGTCTGCCGTGTGCGGATCGACTACGATCCGGTAACGCTCCGCAACGCGGCGTATCGTGGCCAAGCGGTCGGCGTGGCTGCTCTTGCCGGAAACAAATCCGGACTCGGCCAGCGCCCGTGCATGAGGGGTGCCCGCAAGATCGAACTCGCTCTTCTCCGCGAGATCGCGCCAGAGCCGACGTATCACTTCGGGATCGCGTCCGACCAGATCGAACACGAAGCGCTCGAAATTCGAGGCCTTGGAGATGTCCATCGATGGGCTCGATGTGGAAACCACCTCGCCTGCAGGACGGACCCGATAATGTCCGGTCCGGAAGAACTCGTCGAGCACGTCGTTCTCGTTGGTCGCGAGGATCAGACGGCGGATCGGCAGGCCCATGCGCCGGGCGACGTGCCCGGCGAGGATGTTGCCGAAATTGCCGCTCGGCACCGCGAAATCGACCACGTCGCGCTCGTCGCGCGTTGCTGCGAAATAGCCCTTGAAATAGTAGACGATCTGCGCCGCGATGCGCGCCCAATTGATCGAATTGACCGCACCGAGGCGATGGCGTTCCTTGAACGTAGCATCACCGGTAACGGCCTTGACCAGGTCCTGGCAATCGTCGAACACACCATCGATCGCCACGTTGAAGATATTGGCGTCGGTGAGCGAATACATCTGCGCGGTCTGAAACGGACTCATCCTGCCGCG
>VBCL01000283.1 GCA_005888865.1 Betaproteobacteria bacterium
CCGCTCACCTGGCGCACAGGCACCGGTGGCGCTGACCCTCGACAACGATTGGGGCAGGTTCGAATTCCAGGCGCAGCGCATGGAGCCGGCAGATGCGCAGCGGACGCCGATGATCGCGGTGACTATCCAGCATGCGGAGGCGACCGAGGTGCTCAAGGCGCGCGCTTTGCAGTCCGCTCCGCTATCGGTCGTGCAAAAGAAAGTCTGCTCGCTGCGGCTTTGCGGCCGGTCGCAGCGGGAGATCGCCGCCGAGCTCGGAGTCATGCCGAATACGGTAGTCGACCACGTGCGCAAGATTTATCGGAAGCTCGACGCGCATTCGATTGACGATCTCCGCACCAAGCTCCTGCAGGGCTAGCGCAGGCAGCAATGCCACGGTAAACCGAACGCTGGAAGTGTTGCGCGCAATCCTGCGCAAGTGCGCCGGCGAGTGGGAGTGGCTCAACCGCTGCGCCACAGATCCGGATGCTCAAGGAACCCACGCGACGCATTCGGTTTTTGACGCAGGAAGAGGCCCAACGGTTGCTCGCCGCGTTGCCACCTCATCTGGCGGACATGGCGGCGTTCTCACTGGCCACGGGGGTTGCGTGCGGCCAACGTAACCGGTTTGCAGTGGACGCAGGTGGATTTAGTAAGGAGACTCGCGTGGATCCATGCCGACCAAGCCAAAGCGCGCAAAGCGCTGCCGGTCCCGCTCAACGCGGAAGCGGTGGTGCTGATCTGGAAATCGCTCGGGAGGCATCTGACGCACGTGTTCAGCTACCGAAGCAAACCGATCACGCAGGTCAGTACGAAAGCGTGGTACGCGGCGTTGAGCGAAGCCGGCATCGAGGATTTTAGCTGGCACGATCTGCGCCATACGTGGGCGAGCTGGCACGTGCAGAACGGCACGCCGCTGTATGCGTTGCAGGAGATGGGCGGCTGGTCGAGCGTGGGGATGGTGCGCCGTTACGCGCATCTCGCCGCGGACCACCTAGCGCGTTTTGCCGAACGTCTGTGCGCTTTGCGTGCCGTCGCAGTGGATAACCTAGGCACAAAAAAGTCACAGCCCGCAAATTGAAAGGGCTCGCATCGCTGCAAGCCCTTGAATATTTGGTTGCGGGGGAAGGATTTGAACCTTCGACCTTCGGGTTATGAGCCCGACGAGCTGCCAGACTGCTCCACCCCGCGATTGAGCCGATAAGTATACTGCGCGCCGCGGCACCGGGTCAATCCGGTGCATCGCGCGTCGGTCACCCGCCGCACGCGCCTCCACCCGACAGGCGACAGGGGCCAAAACTGAAGGACCTTTGCGCCGATACCCGGGCAACTGCGCCGTTCCCCCTCACACGGATCACTTCCCAGGACCAATTGGAAAGGTTGGCGTCGATGATAAAACTGTTGCAGTCCACGAAAGCGTAGGTCGACGTGGTCAGACCTTCCCCTACCACGAAAGGGAAGGGCGACCCAGCGTGCTGCGCCTGCACCGTGTAAGTGCTCCCGTTTCGTAACGGAGAATCTGACCAACTAAAGTTGATCATGTACCCATACGGGTGCGTGGGAGTCGCAGGACAGCCTGTAGCCGTATCATTTTGTGCGACCACAACGTTCGCTGCGGGGGTAAGGAGTGTGATTACTTTGTTCTTGGCCTTCTGGGCCTCTGCAGCGTTCCCAACGAACATCAGCAACGCCGCCGACGTAAGCACCACCAACGCGCGCAAATGTTTTGTCCCCATGACTAATCCCCCTCTCAGTGTGGCGGTTGCCGCCCGTCGCGAAGCACGAAAACTGCCTTCGCTACAGTGACGGTCGGCCCCCTCGCGAAACGACGAGGCCGATGACTGTACGACACAAGGATCCCCCCTCAGGCGCAGCGTTCAGCGATTCCGGCAAATGCGGTCGCCCCGCTGTGTCTACACTCAGTATACAGCGACGCCAGTGCTCTGCTCGTTCGCGCCGCTGCAATCCACGCGGCCACTCCGGGGCTGGGCGATACGTACCGGCGAGGCGTTGCGTGAAGCCCATGCGCTGCTCAGCGCGCAGGCCAAATAGCGTCGCGTCACAGGCGCTCGGTCTCCGCCGTTCCCGGCCTCCACACCAGAAGCCGGTTCTCGAGCTGCGTCACGATGAAATCGAGGACGAGCGCGAACATGGTCAGGACCAGGATCCCGGCGAATACGGTGTCGATGTCGAACACGCCCTCGGCCTGGTGGATGAGATAGCCGACACCCCGGGCCGAGCCCAGATACTCGCCGACCACCGCGCCGACGAAGGCGAGCCCGACCGAAGTGTGCAGGCTCGAGAACACCCAGCTCGTCGCCGAAGGGAGATAGACGAAGCGAAGGAGTTGCCTGCCCGACGCCCCAAGCATGCGGGCGTTCGCGAGCACGACGGGGCTCACCTCCTTCACACCCTGGTAGACGTTGAAGAAGACGATGAAGAACACGAGCGTGATGCCGAACACGACCTTCGAAGTGATTCCCAGGCCGAACCACACGGCGAAGATGGGCGCAAGGATCACGCGCGGCATCGCGTTCATCGCCTTGATGTAGGGGTCGGCCAGCGTCGATGCGATCGGCGACAGCGCGAGCCAGAGGCCGAGGACGAGCCCCAGCGCGGTGCCGATGGCAAACGCGAGCAGCGTCTCGATCAGCGTCACGCCGAGGTGAAGATAGATGCTGCCGCCGGTGAACCAGATCCAGATGCGCTTGAAGACCTCCAGCGGCTGGCCGAAGAAGAATTTGGCGCGCGTCGGATCGTCGAAATAGAACGGCGGAATCAGCCCCGGCTCGGTCATGGCGTACCAGAACGCAAACAGGCCGCCAAGCAGCAACGCGTGATAGAGCGTTAGGCGGCCGCGCGACGCCCGCAGCGGTCGCGCGCCGCTAATGCGTTCGGCTTCGGACATAGCCCTTCAGCACTTCGTCTTTCATCGCGTGCCAGATCCTGCTGTGCAGCTCGACGAAGCGTGGCGTCAGGCGAATCTCGTTGACGTCGCGTGGACGTGGCAGATCGATGGTGAACTCGCCGATCGGGCGCGTCGCGGGCCCCGCGGAAAGCACGATCACGCGATCGGAAAGCGCGATCGCCTCCTCCAAGTCGTGAGTGATGAACAGCACCGACTTGCGATTCGCCGACCACAGTTCGAGGAGCTCGTTCTCCATGAGTTGTCGCGTCTGGACGTCGAGCGCCGAGAACGGCTCGTCCATCAGCAGCAGCTGCGGATCGAGGATCAGCATCTGCGCCAGCGCGACGCGCTTGCGCATCCCGCCGGACAGCTCGTGCGGATATCTGGCTTCGAAGCCGGTGAGGCCCACCCGATCGAGCCAGTCGCGCGCCCGACGGTCCGCCTCGCTGCGATCGAGCCCCGCGAATTGCAACCCGGCGAGCACGTTGTCGAGCGCGCTCCGCCACGGCATCAGCGACTCGGCCTGGAACATGTAACCGGCGTGGCGATTGATGCCGGCAAGCGCTTCGCCCAGCACGACGACGCGGCCCGATGAGGGTTGCAGCAGGCCGGCGGCGACATTGAGCAGCG
>VBCL01000284.1:0-530 GCA_005888865.1 Betaproteobacteria bacterium
AGGAACTCGTGGAAACCGCTCACCGAGGCGTATCCCGTGTGCTCCGTCATCCACGCTTCTACCTGCTTGAATATGGCGAGGTCCGTCTGGTCCATCTTGCTGTCGGGCTTGTCGCCCAACGGGCGGATGAGCACGCCGCCGAACGTGTGCAGGTTCAGCCAGGTGAAGATGTGCGGGTGTTTCGCGGCGAACTCGAGGATGGCCCGCGTCTCCGGCGCGCTCCCGGGGAAATGGCCCGCGCCGACCTGGCCCGGCTCCGACGCCCACTGGTAAGGAAAGTTGCGATTGAAGTCGTAGAGGTTGTCACCAAGGAAGTACGGATCGGGGATGCGCCGGCCGTCAAAATTCTCAATGACGCCTTCAGGATAGAGCTTGAAGAAGGGGCCCGGGTCCTCGGGCAAGCGCGGCACCATCACCGGCGGATCGACCGGCTTGCCGTCATCGCCGCGAAGTTCCACCAACTCGCCATCGGAGCTCTCCTGTCGCATGTATCCCGTCATGCCATCGCCGTCGATGTCGGTGGAATCCCA
>VBCL01000284.1:548-4489 GCA_005888865.1 Betaproteobacteria bacterium
ACATAGCGGCCCTTCGCCAGCACCTCCTCGGCTCCGTCCGGCGAGATGCGTGGGACGATGTAGAAGAGCGCGTCCTTGACGGCATCGGCCATGTGCGGCGGAAGTGATGAAGACATCGCCGTCTTCTCGCCGCGATGCAAGTTCAGTACGTCTTCGGCGATGGCGAGCGCGACACTGGAACCACAGACCTCGGAAGCGTGCATGTTGCCGTCGACCCAGATCGCAGGGCGTGCCTCGTCCGGATTGCGTCCGATCGTGAGCAGGGGGATGTCGCGTCCCTCGGCGCTGGTCCCAAGGGCGGAGACGCGCACGAAGTCGGGGTGTTCGCGGGCCCAGGCATCGACCAGTTGAGTAAGCTGGGCATAGTCAAGATAGCGGTTGCGGAACATGGATGTAATCCCTTGGGCGAAACGTGAAAGGTGAATCCTATACGATCGATGGGCAGGCTCGTGCCTGTCGTCGCATGATGGCCGAGGGAAGCTCCGGATTGTATGTTTCCACGAGCAAATGTATCCTCATGCGATTCTGGTCGGGCGTCGGGCCTGCGGTTCTTTACCAAGACGCGACTTGCGTTTGCTGCCGGCTGCGCCGGTTGCCGCAATTCCTAATCCAACGAGGAGGCTCTGATGGTCTACCGTACCTGCGCTGTCGCAGCGACCGCTTTGCTCGCCGCCGGAATCGCGAACGCGGCACCACCCAAGGTCGTGACGCTGCCCAACTCCGATGCGCAATGCTTCGCGCCGTGGGCCGCCAATACCAAGCTGTTCCAGTATCCGGCCAAGAAAGGCCCGTACCGCATCGCGCTCGCGAACGGCTACATCGCGAACACGTGGCGCATCCAGATGATCAAGACGGCGAAGGCGTATGCTGCGCAACCCGAAGTGGCGGCGAAGCTCAAGGAGTTCAAGGTCGTCTCCACCGGTGAAGACGTTGCCGCGCAGATCGCCGCGATCAACAACTTCATCGACTCCGGCTACGACGCGGTCGTCGTAAACGCGCAGAATCCGGCAGCGTTCAAGCCCGTCATCAAGCGCGCCAATGACGCAGGCGTCGTGCTGGTCGCGTTCGACAACATCCTCGACACCGAGGAGGCGATCAACGTCAATGTGGACCAGAAGGGGCTCGGCAAGTATTGGGCCGAGTGGCTCGTGAAGAACGTGCCGAACGGCGGCAAGCTGCTCGAGGTGCGGGGCGTGTCCGGCACCTCGGTCGACCGCGATCGGCACGAGGGCATCCAGGAAGTGCTCAAGGCTTCGGGCAAGAAGTGGGACACGGTCGAGGTGATCGGCAAGTGGGACGACCCGACGGCGCAGAAGGTGACGGCCGACGCGATCGCCGTGCAGAAGAAGTTTGACGCGATCACCGCGCAAGGCGGCGACACGGGCGTGGTACAGGCCATGATCGATGCGAAGCATCCGTTCGTGCCCTTCGGCGGCGAGACCGAGAACGGCTTCCGCAAGTTCTGCGGCAAGTACGGGGCGCAGGGCTTGAAGTGCGCCTCGGCCGGGACGGGGCCGGCCCAGGTGGCCGTGGCCATCAAGACGGCGATCGCGGCGCTCGAAGGGAAAGTCGTGCCGCAGTCGGTGAAGCTTCCTCTGGCGCGCGCCGAGTACCCGAACATGAAGGAAGGGACGGACTACTACCCGGCGCAGAGCGACAACTTCTTCGTCGGCAACTCGTTCCCGACCTGCGGCATCAACTTCACCGCGCAGGAAATCATGGGGCAAACCGAAGCGAACGTGAAGTGAACGCGGACGCGGGGGCTGGGGTCGAAACCCCCGCGCCCCCGCGCTCGGCCATGCCCCTGTTTGCGATGAACGGCGTGACTAAGCGCTACGGGGGCGTGCGTGCGCTCGAGGATGCCAACCTCGCGATCGGGGCCGGCCGCATCCACGCGGTGCTGGGCGAGAACGGCGCCGGCAAGTCGACGCTGATCAAGATCATGGCGGGCGTGGTGACGCCCGACGAGGGCCGGATGTTGCTCGATGGCGCGCTGGTCGCGTTCGCGTCGCCAGCGGCGGCCAACGCCGCCGGCATCGCCTGCATCTTTCAGGAGCTGTCGCTCATCCCCGACCTCTCCGTCGCCGACAATATCGCGATCAGCAACCCGCCGCGCCGCTTCGGTCTGATCGACCGCCGCGCGCAGCGCCGCATCGCCGAGGAGGCGCTCTCGCGTGCCGGAGCAGGCAACATCCATCCGCTGGCACTCGTCAAGGACCTTTCGCTGTCGCGCCGGCAGATGGTCGAGATCGCCAAGGCCCTCGCGCGCAAGCCGCGCATCCTGATTCTCGACGAAGCCACGTCGGCGCTGACTGCCGCCGACGTGACCAAGATCTATGGCGTATTGCGGCGGCTTCGCGCCGACGGTCTCGCTCTGGTCTACATTTCGCATCGGATGCACGAAATCGCCGAGCTGGCCGACGAGTGCACGGTCTTTTGCAACGGCCGCAGCGTCGCGACTTTCGTCGCGGGGACGAAGACCGACAACGAAATCGTCGAGTTGATGATCGGCCGCGAGTACAACGCCGTGTTTCCAGCGCGGGTCCCACGCGCGCCCGGCACTGCGTCCCCGCTGCTCGAGGTGCGCCATTTGAGCTGGACCGAGCGCTTGAGCGATGTCTCGCTCGAGCTCCGCGCCGGCGAAGTCATCGGCCTCGGCGGCCTCGACGGCCAGGGCCAGCGCGAGCTGTTGCTGGCGCTCTTCGGCGTTCTGCGCGGGACCACGGGTGAGGTGCTGATCGACGGTCGACCCGTCGACATTACCGGCCCGGATGTCGCAAAACGCAGCGCCATTGGCATGGCGCTCATTCCCGAGGATCGCAAGACCGAGGGTCTGATGCTGCCGATGTCCGTGCGCGACAACCTTTCCTTCGCCGCCCTCGACACGCTGTCACGCTGGGGCGTCGTCGACCGAGCCTCCGAACGCGACGCCGTGGATCGGATCGTGCGCCTGCTTGCGGTGCGCACCGACGGCACGGACCTGGCGGCGGGATCTTTATCCGGCGGCAACCAGCAGAAGCTCGTCATCGGCAAGTGGCTGATGACCAAGCCGCGCATCCTGCTGCTCAACGATCCGACGCGCGGGATCGACGTCGGCACCAAGCAGGAGATCTACGCGCTTCTGCATGAGCTTGCCGGCGCAGGAGCGGCCATCCTCTTCTACTCGACCGACTACGACGAGCTCGTCGGCTGCTGCGACCGCGTCCTGGTGATGTACGGCGGCGCGATCAGGCGCGAGCTCGTCGGCGACGAAATCACCGAGCACGCGCTCGTCAGCAGCGCCTTGAATATCGGGTCCGAGCCGCGGCCCGGAGACGCAGTGCAATCGGTACGAGGATGAGCGGCGATTGGCGCTACTGGCTGCGCGAGCACAAGGGGACGCTGCTCGCCTTCGCAGCCTTTGTCGTGATGTTCACGATCTACGCGACGAACCACCCGGCCGGGCTCAACGCCAACGTGGCAACGACCGCCGCCAACAAGGGGGTCCTCCTCGCGATCGTCGCCATCGCGCAGACGCTGGTCGTGCTGACCGCGGGCATCGACCTGTCCGTGGGCATGGTGATGGTGCTCGCCAATTGCCTCGCCTCGACCATTGTCGACGGCTCGCCGCTGATGACCACACTGGGCGTGATGGGCGTGCTCTTCGTCGGCGGCCTTTGCGGCGCGATCAACGGACTCATCGTGATCTACGGTCGTTTGCAGCCGATCGTGACGACCATCGCCACCGGTGCGGTGTATTACGGTGTCGCGCTCGCGCTGCGGCGCGTGCCCGGCGGCGACGTCAATTCCTCGCTCGCCGACGCGCTGACCGGGCAATTGCCCGGCGGCATCCCGGCGAGCCTCGCGCTGCTCCTCGGACTGGTACTTGTCGTATGGTTGCCTTTCCGTCGCTCGGCGGTCGGCCGCGCGGCCTACGCCGTCGGATCCTCCGAGATCGCCGC
>VBCL01000250.1 GCA_005888865.1 Betaproteobacteria bacterium
GGAGCTTCGCGTCAGCTTCACCCTCGCGACCTGGGGGGCAAGCGACGGCAGCCGGGCGAGCCTGAACGACGTCGGGCAGCGCGTGATGCAGGCGGTCCGTGACGCCGGGTTGGGCGACTACTACGTCAACCTGATGGTCATGGATTATGGCGAGGCCATCGCACGGAATTGCGTCGTGTCCGGCCGTGTTTGCGATATGGGGCAGTCGGCGATCCAGGCAGCGAGGAACCTCAACGCAGGTTTTGGCATCCACATGAGCCGGATCGAAGTGACCCCGATGATAGGAATCAATGATGTGGTCGCCAACGTTTTTACGCTCGACGATGCAAGGGTGCTCGCCCGGTTTGCGCGCGAAAACGCCGTGGGAGGCCTGCACTTCTGGTCACTCGATCGAGACGTTCCATGTCCGCCCGGTGTCTCGGGCGTATCGTCGGTCTGCAGCGGCCTGCGCGGTATGCCGGCGTTTGCCTTCACCGATACCTTCCACAAGGGGCTGCAGTGACCCACAAGGGCGGAGGAGAACCCTCGCTTCCACTCACTTGAAAGGAGACAGCCATGCGTACATTCGCCCTGTTCGTCGTGATGATCTTCCTCGCAGGCTGCGTGACGCAGGCCGAGCGAGCGGCCCAGGTGCAGCGCGACGTCGACGACATGATCCGTGTCTATGGCCCGGGGTGCGAAAAGCTCGGCTACAAGCCCGATTCCGACCTTTGGCGCGATTGCGTGCTGCGCCTGTCGACGAAGGACAGTCTCGAGCGACGCGATTTCACGACCACGAACTGCATCGGCAGCCGCGGATTCGTGCACTGCAGCACGTTCTGAGCTCGGCATCCCGCAATCGAGCCGGCCTGAGCGCACGAATGCGGCTTCGGTGCACTCCTGCTCAGCGCTGGAGCTGGCTCACGAGGAACGCCTTCACCTGCTTCGCCAATTCAGGCGAGATCTCGCCCAGCACGCCGCGCACATGGGGAGGGATGTGTTCGACCGATTCCGCACTGGCGCCGAACACATAGTGGTCGAAGATCGTTTTCCACACCCGTCTGTGCTCCGGCGGCAGGTGCTTGAGGGTCAGCAGGCAATGCAACAGGCAGTTGAGCGCCGTGTCGGCGCCCTCGGCCGCGCCCACATGCCCTTTCCACCAGTAGTTGACCAGAACGTTGTACTTGGCGAGCGACTGAACGTGGTGCCACCAGAGTGTCGGGATGTAGATCGCATCGCCCGGTTCGAGCTCGGCCACCAGCGCAGAGGCGAGCGCTTCCCTGAATCGCGGAAACCGCTGAAAATCCGGCTCGGCCAGCGACACGAGGCTGATCGGTGTGCCGGTCGGTGCGTGCCCGAGCGGGCCGATGTAGAGATTGGCGATCTGCTCCGGCGGGAACAGCGTGAAGCGCCGCGTTCCGCTGACGACGCAGGCGACGTTGTTCGATTCGTCGAAGTGCGCGGGCGTCGTGACGACGTTGCCGAGCCAGATCCTAGGCGGCACCGACTCGTCGAGAATGGGCAGGCGGTTCTTGTTTGCAAATCCCGGCAGACAACCTGCGATCGGCGCGCTCTGCACCGCGAGCGACGGACGGTTCTCGAACTTCGCATACCGCAGCAGCTTGTCGCTGACCTCGCCAATCGAAGCCTTGCTGCGCGAGAAATTGAATCCGCGCATGTCGTCGCTGTAGAATAACCGACCGTGGACTTGCGGCGGCATGATGATCAGGTCGACGGCGGCGCCGTTGTCGAACTCGCTCAGGTATCGGCCGATCGACTGCAACGATGTCCGTGCGTGTTGCACCGCCGGCCATTGCTCGATCAGCCCGCGCAACACCGCCGGCCGGTAGCGCGGAACGATCTCGTTCCGGAACGTCGTTGCATCAACGCCGCGGTACTCGGGGATCCGGCCTGGTTGGTCGCTCATCGAAGTTTTCCTGTCATCCTGACCGAACGATGCTGCCGGAGGGTCCGCTTTGCGTCAACGGGAGGTTGCAACTCGTTTCCACGCGGCGTTCGGCTCCCACTATTCCGCGCCCGCGGGGCGATCGCGCAACGCACCTATGATCAAGACGCCAGGACGACTGGGGCCTGACACACCATGACCGCACCGAACGATCGGGCGCCCACCGCGACGCTCTTCAATTACTCGTACTCGTCCAAGGAGTCCGATAAGCCGACGAGTATTCCGCCCGGCATCAAGAAGATCGTCATCGTCGGGGGCGGATCGGCCGGGTGGATGACCGCAATGATCCTGGCGAATGCGCTGATCAGCCAAGGCATCGAAATCTCGGTCCTCGAATCGCCCGCGGTCGGCATCATCGGCGTCGGCGAGGGATCCACCCCTTGGCTCAGAGGGTTCTTCGACAGCCTCGGGATTCAGGAGTCCGAATGGATGCCGGAATGCAACGCGACGTACAAATGCGGCATCACGTTCGACGGCTGGTCGACCAAGTCGGGCTTCGAGAGCTATTTTCACCCGTTCGCGTCGATGCTCGACAACCTGACGATGACGCAATTCGTGCACAATTCGCAGGCGCGCGTGAACGGCGCCGACGTGTACGCGCATCCGAACCGCTTCTTCATCTCGTCCTATCTGGCCCACAACAACCTCGCGCCGAAACCGCAACGCACCTTTCCGTTCGACGTCTGGTACGGCTATCACTTCGATTCGGTTCTGCTCGGCCAGTACCTCCACAAGAAGGCAATGCAGCGCGGCGTCAAGTACACGAAATGCCATGTCACCGGCGTGCAACTCAACGAACGCGGCGACATTGCCTCCGTATCGATCAAGGACGGGGAACCCGTGACCGCCGACATCTTTGTCGACTGCACCGGCTTCGCCGGGGTTCTGATCCAGCAGGCGCTAGGGACACCGTTCGTGAGCTTCTCGAACAACCTGCTCAACGACGCGGCGATCGCGATGCCGACGCCCATTGGCGACGAGATTCCGTCGCAGACTATTTCGACAGCCCTCAAGCATGGCTGGCGGTGGAAGATCCCGCTCAGCAGCCGATACGGCAACGGCTACGTCTACAGCTCGGCATTTTGCTCGGCCGACGACGCGGAACACGAGTTGCGCGAAGGACTCGGGATGCTCGATTCGGAGACACCCGCGCGCCATCTGAAAATGAAGATCGGCCGGGTGACGAAGCACTGGAACAAGAACTGCCTCGCCGTAGGATTGGCCCAGGGATTCATCGAGCCGCTGGAGGCGACTGCGCTTCTGTTCATCCAACGGACCGCCACGACGTTCGTCGAGTTTCTCGAAGCCGGCGATCTGAGCGAGGCGGCGCACGACCGGTTCAATCAGCGCGTCAACGACCACTTTGAAGGCACGCGCGACTATATCGTCACGCATTACAAGACCAATACCCGGCGCGATACCGAGTACTGGCGTGCCAACGCAGAGAACACGAACCTGTCGGATTCCCTGCGGCAGCTCTATGGTCTCTGGATGGCGGGCAAGAGTATCGCCCCCGACGTCGGCCGACAGGCGATAGGCAAAGGCTACCCGGTCTTTTCCTGGTATTGCATCATGTCGGGAATGGGGATTTTTCCCGATCGTAAGGCCCTCCGCCCTGCCACGGCAGCAGAAGAGCGTTACAGCATGGAAGAGATCGACAACCTGCTGCAGCGGAGCGCGCTGAATTTCGGGCGGCAACGCGAAGTGCTGACCAACATCCCGAAGAAGGTCGACGAGCGATCCCTGCAGATCTATTTCTGGTGAGCTCCCAGGCGTTCGTTGGGCACGACAACCTGTAGCTCGCTCCACGGCTGCAACTGGCGGCGCAGGGCCTCTGTCGGTCGGGCGCCTACTCGCTCGGTCCGAAAGTCCTGTCCAAAATTGGGCGTTGTCTGCTAGTGGCGCGAGCGGCAAAGCTCTAGCCTAGGTGTGCTGCACCGCAGTTTCGTGAGAGTCAATCGACTCCGAACCGGGATAGCTCACTGGAAAAAGGAAACATCATGACGCGCCAAAGAATTCTTCACATCTTGCTGGCCGGAACGTTCGGGGCGTTGGCTGCGACGGGAAGCGTCCAGGCGATCGCACCGACGCAGGACAATGCTCCGGGCAACCCCAACCAAGCGGATACGGAACAAGGTCGATCGCCGGCCGCAAATGAAAACAGGTCCGGCGATGCTCAAAACCCCGGCAACGCCATGCAAAGCCAGGGCGATCAGGGTGCGACGGACAAAACGGAAGGATCGCAGACCGACAAGAGCAAAGGGACGCAGAACAGCAAGAACAATCCCCAGAAGCATCCGCCTACATCCGTAATGGATCGTGCAACGCCGAGTGAAAAAACGCCGGACGAACAAAGTGCTCGCAAACATCCGCCAACGAGTGTCATGAATCGCGAGACACCGGAGCAAAAGTCACCAGGCACGCCGGCGAATGAATCGGAAACCGGGAGTGGAGCGTCCACCAAGTAGCGTGGTCGGCCGCAGTCATGCCGGCGCAGTCATGCCGGCGCTGGCACCACCGGCAACTTCCATTCCCGCGTCGATTCGTAGGCGTGCGCAGCGCGCAGCACCAGCGCGTCGCCGTGCATCGGGCCCACGATTTGCAGCGATATCGGCAGGCCCGATCGGGTGAGGCCGCAGGGCACGACGGCAGCCGGTTGCTGCGTGAGATTGAACGGGTACGAGAACGGCGTCCATCCGAGGAATTTGTCGAGCGTAAGCTCCCATTGATCCGGCGCTCTTGCTTCGAAAGCCGGCACCGAAACGCCCGGCGTGAGCAGCAGATCGTAGCGCCGATGGAACTGGCGCATGAGGGAGCCCAGCTCGCTGCGTCGCGCGGTAAGCTTCTGGACGTCCATCACCGAGACCTTGCGCCCCTCATCGGCCTGCCAGCGCAGCGCGGGGTCGGTGAGCGCCACCTGTTCCGGCGTCATGTTGCCGAGTAGCGTCAGCGAGCCGACGAACCAGAGCCTGGTCGTTATCTCCTCGGGGTCGGTGAAACCCGGCGCGACCTCTTCCACCTGAGCGCCCAGCGCCGAAAAGGCGTCCGCGGCCGTGCGCACCGCGGCGGCGACTTCCGGATCGACGTTCTTGACGTAGCCGAGATCGGGGCTGAACGCGACCCGCAATCCACGCACGCCATCGGAGAGACCGACGCGATAGTCACGCGGATCGTAGGGAAGTGAAAACCAGTCGCGCGCATCGGGTTTGCTCATGACCGTGAGCATCAGCGCGAGGTCTTCGACACAGCGTGCGTGCGGCCCGATATGCGCGACGGTGCCCATCGGCGAGAGCGGAAACGCCGGCACGCGCCCGAACGAGGGCTTCAGGCCGGGAATGCCGCAAAACGTCGAGGGAATGCGAACGGACCCGGCGCCATCCGTGCCCACGGCGAGCGGCCCCATCCCGGACGCCACCGCCGCGGCGGCTCCGCCGGAGGAACCGCCCGGTGTCATCTTCGTATTCCAGGGATTCCGGGTGATGCCGGTGAGGAAGCTGTCGGTCGTGCCCTTGATGCCGAACTCGGGCGTGTTGGTCTTGCCGAGCAAGATGGCGCCTGCTTCGCGCAACCGCGCCGTGACCGGCGCGTCAATGTCCCACGGCTGCTGCGGATCGATGGTGCGCGACCCGCGCAACGTGGGCCAGCCCCGAGTCAGGATCAGATCCTTGATCGACACCGGTACGCCGTCGAGGATGTCGATCGGCGCCTTCTTTTGCCAGCGCGCTTCGGATGCCCGGGCGCTCGCCAGCGCGCCTTCGGCGTCGACGATGCAAAACGCGTTCAGTA
>VBCL01000251.1:0-3861 GCA_005888865.1 Betaproteobacteria bacterium
TTCGCGTTCCCTTCTGTAGCTCCCAACGCTATTGCTCCGATCAGCAACGCTCTCTTCAAGCTGTTTGTCATATTCACCATGGTTCTCTCAGTATCCCGATTAGTTGGCGCCCCTCTTCGGCAAACATAAAAGCAACTCCTATACCAAACGGTGTAGAGCCTTGTTCCAAAGCTTCTTAACTCCCTGGGCCAGTCCGCTCCGGGAGGCCGATGTAAGATTTCCCGACAAAATGCCCTGGCGCCGACAGGAGTGTCGGGCGCTAATCGCGTCCAGCTTGTCGTCGACAAATCGCGTGAAGCTGCGTCCCGCGTCCTCAGAACGATGGTGTGAGTGCCCTTGGGAGATCGACCACGGTTCATTTGCAGGCCAGGGCGCGAGCTCGTCACCGCGACTATGCACCCCCGATCGGGAGAATCAGGCAGGTGACACCGCCGTTGTCGTATGCAGTCGCGCTGACCGCGCCTCCCGACACAGCCGTTTCCTGCGGCGCATCAATCGTTGGCAACAGGTTCATGTCGGCCGCGCGCGGCCGACACACTGGCAATACATTCGATTGCAACGTTGCGCCGCCGCCATTGCTGGTGTTCAATGCCGGTGGCATCACCGGCAAACCAGAAGATCCATGTTCACCAAATGCCCGACGTGCGGCAGCCTCAATGTTCGCCGATCGTCAATGCGCGCGCCCGAAGCCTCCGCGGCGCCGAGGCTTCGTTCCCCCTATCGCTGCCGTGATTGCGGCGCGCGTTTCTGGGTCATCAGTCGACGCGCCAGTTACCTCGTCGGTCTGACCGCGATCGCCGCGGTCTTGGGAGCTTTCGTGTGGAACCTCGGGAACGTGCCCGAAGATCCCCGCCGCGCATCGGAGCGCGCAGCTGTGCCTGTCGAGAGTGTGGCGGACACGATCAAACGCGCCGAGCGCTATGACCCCGTCGCCGAATACAAGCTTGCCCACCTGTATGCGACCGGGAACGGAGTGGAAGGCAACAAGCGGGACGCGCAAAAGTGGCTGGAACGTGCGGCCGAGCACGGCAGCACCGATGCCCAGTACGAGCTTGGCAATGCGCTGCGCGAGGGCTCGGGCGTGGTTCAGGATTACGAGCACGCGGCGCGGTGGCTGGAACTGGCAGCGGCGAACGGCCACCCGGACGCCCAATACGCGTTGGGACAGATGTATCACGCGGGCATTGGCGTACCCGCTGACAGTGCGAAAGCCTACATGTGGTTCAACCTCGCGGCCGCGCGGGATGTACCCGGTGCGTCGGTACAACGCGACGCGCTCCTTCGCTCCCTGACTCCTGCCCAGGTGCTGGAGGCACAGGCCGAAGCACGCCGCCTGAGCAGGGAACCCGCCAAGCGCGCAGCCTCGGCGCCCTAGGCTCATTCATGGGAACGCTGCTCGTGTGGATCGGGCGACTCGGCGGAAGCGTCGGCGTGGTCCTCAGCGCGGTCGCCGTGTTCGCGCGCTATCGAGGTACGTACAACGTGGCCGGCTTCCAGGTCGGGACCCTGTTGCTCGGCGGAATCGCGGCGATGGTGCTCGGTTGCCTGGGTTATCTCGCCTTCATGGCGGAGCGCGCCGGCAAATAAATCGCCGAACAAACGTGGCCGCGCTGGCTTCGCCGGCGTGGGCATCGGGCCGAGTGCATCACGGTCACCACGCGTTTCCGGACAGGGGCCTACTGTCGATCGCGCCCGAACCCTGGAAAGGCATGTTCTGACCGCGGATGCCGATCGGTATGCATCCCGCAAGCAAGACCACAAGAATCAGGCTGATCAGGATCCGCATTCGACCTCCCCTGGGGTGCCGGCTTCGAGCGTGCATATCCACCGATGGTGCCCAGGGCCGGACTCGAACCGGCACGACGGAGTTACCCGACGAGGGATTTTAAGTCCCTTGTGTCTACCAGTTTCACCACCCGGGCTGGCTGCATTCTAACAAGCGTTACCTAGGCGACTGAGCGCAACCCGCGCCGCCAACGCCCCGGATCGCACTGCGGATCCATTCGGGACCCCATGTCCAGGGCGTCCGGGAACCTCGCATACCCTTCGTTGCGGAATTACCTTCGATTGACGCGAACTTCCTCCAGGAAATAGTTGACTAAAACGTTATGGTATCGGCAAGGTGTCCGCACTCGCGGTGCTATCTGCTGTCAATATCCTTTCTACTTTCAAATGGATGAGCGTATTACTTGAGACTTTAGTTAATCGCCCGTATGCGCACGGTTTCTACACGGCCGTCGAGACCGATGCCGTGCCCAAAGGGTTGTCCGAGGATGTGATTCGCGCGATCTCCGCCCGGAAATCAGAGCCCGAGTTCATGCTCGACTGGCGGCTGAAGGCATACCGTCACTGGCTCACGATGACCGAGCCCGAGTGGGCGACGGTCGAACACCCGCCGATCGACTATCAGGACATCGTCTACTACTCCGCGCCGAAGGCGAACAGCGACCGGCCGAAGAGCCTGGACGAAGTCGACCCGGAGCTCCTCCGGACCTACGACCGACTGGGCGTGCCCCTCAGGGAGCGCGAGCTTCTAGCAGGCGTGGCCGTCGACGCGGTTTTCGACAGCGTTTCGGTCGCGACGACGTTCAAGGAGAAGCTTTCGCGGCTCGGGATCATCTTCTGCTCGTTCTCGGACGCCGTGCAGCAGCATCCGGACCTGGTCCGCCGCTACCTCGGATCGGTGGTGCCTTACACGGACAACTTCTTCGCCACGCTCAACTCGGCGGTCTTCAGTGATGGCTCGTTCTGCTACATCCCTCCGGGCGTGCGCTGCCCGGTCGAGCTGTCGACCTACTTCCGCATCAACGCCCGAGACACCGGACAGTTCGAGCGCACGCTGATCATCGCTGACAAAGGCGCGTACGTGAGCTACCTCGAAGGCTGCACCGCACCGATGCGCGACGAGAACCAGCTGCACGCCGCAGTGGTGGAATTGGTCGCGCTCGAGGGCGCGCAGATCCGCTACGCAACGGTACAGAACTGGTACCCCGGTGACAGGGAGGGCAGGGGCGGAATCTATAACTTCGTCACCAAGCGCGGCGATTGCCGCGAGGCGAACTCCAAAATCTCGTGGACGCAGGTCGAGACCGGATCGGCGATCACCTGGAAGTATCCAAGCGTCGTCCTGCGGGGCGACAACTCGGTGGGCGAGTTCTACTCCGTGGCGCTGACCAACAATCATCAACAGGCCGACACAGGCACGAAGATGACCCACCTCGGACGAAACACGCGCAGCACGATTCTCTCCAAGGGGATCGCGGCCGGCCACGGGCGGAACGCCTACCGGGGCTTGGTGAAGGTGGCGAATAGCGCGATCGGTGCCCGCAACTACACGCAGTGCGACTCCCTGTTGCTTGGCGACCAGTGCGCCGCGCACACCTTCCCGTACATCGAGGTGAAGCACCCGAGCGCCAAAGTCGAACACGAGGCGTCGACCTCACGCATCGGCGAGGATCAGCTTTTCTACTGCATGCAGCGCGGACTCTCGTCCGAAGACGCGGTGTCGATGATCGTCAACGGGTTCTGCAGGGAAGTGTTCAAGGAGCTGCCGATGGAGTTTGCCGTGGAAGCGCAGAAGCTCCTCGGAGTGAGCCTGGAAGG
The DNA here is from genome assembly GCA_005888865.1 of Betaproteobacteria bacterium. GTDB lineage: Bacteria > Pseudomonadota > Gammaproteobacteria > Burkholderiales > Casimicrobiaceae > PALSA-1003. Next base: position 3,604 of record VBCL01000251.1, read on the forward strand.
AAGCGTGGGGTGAACCGGCTGCAGCGCGAATCTGTCGATATCGCTCCCATGCTCGAGATCAGGGATCTCCACGTCGAAGTCGACGACAAACCTATCCTGCGCGGCATCGACCTGGCGATCGGCGCCGGTGAGGTGCACGCGATCATGGGACCGAACGGTTCGGGCAAGAGCACGTTGGCCCAGGTGCTTGCCGGCCGTGAAACGTTTCGGGTAACCGCCGGTGAAGTCAAATATCGAGGTCGCGACCTTCTCGCCATG
>VBCL01000251.1:4066-9295 GCA_005888865.1 Betaproteobacteria bacterium
CGAGGGCTTTTCCGGCGGCGAGAAGAAGCGCAACGAGATTCTGCAGATGGCGCTCCTCGAGCCGAGACTCGCAATCCTGGACGAGACCGACTCGGGTTTGGATATCGACGCGCTCAAGGTCGTTGCCGATGGCGTGAATTCCATGCGCAACCCCGAGCGGGCAATCGTGCTGGTGACGCATTACCAGCGCCTGCTCAACTACATCGTTCCGGACGCAGTGCACGTGCTCGTGGACGGCCGCATCGCCAAGTCCGGCGGGCCGGGCTTGGCGCTCGACCTCGAGCGCCACGGTTACGGCGGGATGGAATCCGGACCCGCCGCCCCTACATCAATGAAAGAAACACTCAAAGAGACGTCATGAGTAAAGCCAACTTCTATCGGATCCCCATCAAGACCCCCAAACCGTACGCGCCGCGCCGGCATCCGCAGCCTCCTGAAGAGGAGCAGCGCGCCCACGGGCACGACACAGCACAGTGGCGCCCAGCGTATCATCCGGCGCCGCAGTTGCGTCGCAGCCGACGATCCTGGCTGCGGCGGATGGCGCTGGCTAATGCGAAAGAGTCCAAGTGAGCCTCGACGCGGCGCCGAAAGTCGATTCCCGCGACCGCTATTTGCGCGCGTTCGAGTCGCTCGAGCCGCAGCTCACTGGCGGTAGTCTGCTGTGGCTGTCCAAGGCTCGCCGGGCGGCGCTCGATCGCTTCGAGACGCTCGGATTTCCGACGACACGGCACGAGGACTGGAAGTACACACGTGTCTCCGCCATCGAAAAACGCGCCTTCAAGACTCCGGCGCCATCGTCAGGCAGGCTGACCCGTGAACAGATCAGGCCGCTTCTGCTCGAGGGCACCCGGCGGCTGGTCTTCGTCGACGGTCGTTATGACCCGGCGCTCTCGCACGTCGAACCTTTGCCGCCGGGAGCCCGCGTCGGAAGCCTCGCCACGGTCCTCGCCGACGATGTGGATGGGCTCGAGCCGTTGTTGTCCGACGCCGACGGTGCATTCCAAAACGGCTTCGCCGCGCTCAACGCTGCGTTCTGGGCGGACGGCGCGTATGTCGACCTCGCCACCGGTACCGCGCTCGAGACACCCATCCACCTGCTCTTCATCGCCTCGGAACCCGACGTGGTCAGTCATCCACGCACCATCGTGCGCGCGGGCCCCGGCTCGAAAGTGGCGATCATCGAGCACTATGTGGGAATCCACCAAGGCGTGTCGTTCACCAACGCCGCGACGCACATCGTTGCCGAGGCAGGCGCCAGTGTCGAGCACTGCAAGGTGCAGGAGGAGGCGCCGCGCGTGTTCCACGTCGCGGGAATCGACGTGCGACAGCATGCGGACAGCCGGTTCGCATCGCATTCGTTCGCTCTCGGGGCTGCGCTGTCGCGGAACGACATCGCCACCAGATTCGACGCACCAGGCTGTGAAGCCATACTGAACGGGCTCTACGTTGGCGCAGACCGCCAGCACATGGATCACCACACCAGCATCGACCATGCCCAGCCCCGGGGCGTCAGCCGCGAATGGTACAAGGGCGTGCTCGACGGCGCGGCGCACGCGGTGTTCAACGGTCGGGTGCTGGTCCGCCCGGGCGCGCAGAAGACCGATGCCTATCAATCCAACCGCAACCTGTTGCTGTCGGAGGCCGCCGAGGTCGATACCAAGCCCCAGCTCGAGATTTACGCCGACGATGTGAAATGCAGCCATGGCGCGACCGTCGGGGCGCTCGACGCGGATCAGATCTTCTACCTGCGCTCGCGTGGCGTCGATGAACGCGCGGCCAGAAGCGCGTTGACCTTCGGCTTCGCCGACGAAATCGTGGCTCGCTGCGGGATCGGGCCGTTGCGCCGCCGATTGCGCGCGTTGTTGGCGGCCCGCCTGGCCGATTCGCCTTTGGCCGGGGCACCGACATGAAGCTCAGCGCGCGCGAGCTCCTCGCGGTCCGGGCGGCGCACGCCGGCCCCGGCCCCGAGCGCTGGCGCGAGGATTTTCCGATTCTGAACCAGGTGGTTCACGGCCAGCCCCTGGTCTACCTCGACAACGCCGCGACGACCCAGAAGCCGAAATCGGTCATCGACCGCGAGGTTCGCTACTACGAGAATCTCAACGCCAACGTTCATCGCGGCATTCATGATCTGAGCCAGCGTGCGACGGAGGCCTACGAAATCGCGCGCGAGAAGGTGCGGCGGTTCGTCAACGCCGCAAGCACAAGCGAGATCGTGTTCGTGCGCGGGGCGACCGAAGCGATCAACCTGGTCGCGCAAAGCTACGGCCGCAGCCGACTGCAGGCAGGTGACGAGATTCTCGTTACCGAAATGGAGCATCACTCCAACATCGTGCCGTGGCAGCTTTTGTGCGGGCAGACCGGCGCTACGTTGCGGGTCGCGCCGATCGACGAGGCCGGGGACCTTCGGGTGGACGTCTTCGAGAAGCTCCTCACCGCCCGAACGAAGCTGGTCGCGGTCGCGCACGTCTCGAACGCTCTGGGGACGATCAACCCGCTGCGTCGCCTGATCGATCTGGCCCACGCGGCGGGAGCGCCGGTGCTGATCGACGGTGCGCAGGCGGCGGCGCATGTCCCGGTCGACGTCCAGGATCTCGACTGCGATTTCTACGCTGTATCGGGACACAAGCTCTACGGGCCGACAGGCATCGGGGTGCTCTACGGCAAGGCGACGCTGCTCGACGCGATGCCACCGTATCAGGGTGGCGGCGAGATGATCAGCCGGGTCACGTTCGCTGAAACGTCGTACAACGCGATTCCCTTCAAGTTTGAGGCGGGTACGCCCAATATCGCCGGCGCGATCGGTCTTGGCGCAGCGATCGACTACGTCAGCGCGATCGGGCTACCCACCATCGCCGCGCACGAGAGGGCGCTTCTCGACGACGCGACCCGCCGCGCCCGACTTTTCCCCGGCTTGCGATTGATCGGTACCGCACGCGATAAGGCAGCCATCCTTTCCTTCACGCTCGACGGCGTTCACCCGCACGAAATCGGCACGATTCTCGACCACGAGGGTGTCGCCATCCGTACCGGCCATCATTGCGCGATGCCTGTCATGGACCATTTCGGGGTCCCTGCGACGGCGCGCGCATCCTTTGCGTTGTACAACACGCGCGAGGACGTCGACGCGTTGTTTGGCGCGTTGGCGAAGGTTCGGGAGGTGTTTCGGCCATGAATGATCTGCGCGACCTTTACCAGGACGTCATCCTCGATCACTACCGCAGGCCGCGCCACCGTGGTGCGTTGGTTGACGCCAATCGCCGCGCACAAGGTTTCAATCCGCTCTGCGGCGACCAGCTGACGCTCTACGTTCGGGTCAAGGATGGTGTGATCGAGGAGGTGAGCTTCGAAGGATCGGGCTGCGCCATTTCGACGGCGTCTGCGTCGCTACTCACCGAGAGCATCAAGGGCAAGACCGAGCGCGAAGCCGAAGCGCTCTTCGACCGCTTCCGCGAGCTGGTGACGCAGGATGACGTTACGCCGCATCCCGGGCTCGGCAAGCTCGAGGTGCTTGCGGGTGTGCGCGAGTTTCCGGTCCGCGTGAAATGCGCGACGCTCGCCTGGCACACGCTGCGCGCGGCGCTCGCCGGGCGGCACGAGCCGGTCTCGACGGAGTGACGCCGCCCCGAACCTTCCAGGAACGATGCGATGTCCATCTACCACTGGCTCAAGCAACGCAACGACGGCGAGCGACATAGCGAAGCGCCAGGCGGCTCGGTCGAGGTCGACGCGCTCGAGCGTCAGGTCATCGCGGCGTTGCGCACGATCTACGACCCGGAGATTCCGGTCAACATCTACGATCTCGGGCTGGTCTACGAGCTGGCCATAAGCACGGCGGGCACGGTGCGTTTACGGATGACGCTGACAGCACCCGGCTGCCCGGTGGCACATACCTTTCCGGGCATGGTCGAGCGCGCGATCCGGAGCGTTCCGGGTGTCACGGACGCACATGTGGAGCTGGTGTGGGATCCGCCCTGGTCGCGAGAGAGGATGTCCGAAGCGGCGCGGCTCGAGCTCGGGATGATGTGACATGAGCGCCGCCTCAGGCGAATGGGTGGATGTCGCGCGTGCCGAAGAGCTCGCGCCGGGATCCTGGCGGGCGGCCGACGTCAACGACACGCAAATCGTCGTGTTCAACGTCGATGGGCGTTACTACGCGCTCGAGGATGTCTGCACGCACGATGGCGGGATCCTTTCCGGCGGCACTGTCGACGGTGCGGAAGTGACGTGTCCGCGGCACGGCGCGCGGTTCTCGGTTGTCACTGGCGAGGCGCTGAGCCCGCCCGCCTACGAGCCCGTGGCGACCTTTCAAGTGCGGGTCGAGCAGGGGATCGTCCAGGTGAAGGACGACCGGGTGGAGTGACTACGGTTCGACGCGAAGAGCCTTTGCGGTCGGGTCGTGACCTACGCGTCCTGAGCAACCTGGGAAAATCGACTCAGCGCGCGATCGTCGTATTGCGCCAGATTTTGTTCTGCAGCTGGATGATGCCGTAGAGAAGCTGCTCCGCGGTCGGCGGGCAGCCCGGCACGTAGACGTCGACGGGAACGATCCGATCGCAGCCTCGAACCACCGAGTACGAATAGTGGTAGTAGCCGCCGCCGTTGGCACACGAACCCATCGAGATCACCCAGCGGGGCTCGGCCATCTGGTCGTAGACCTTGCGCAGCGCCGGCGCCATCTTGTTGCACAGCGTCCCCGAGACAATCATGAGGTCCGATTGACGCGGGCTGGGACGGAAGACCACGCCGAAGCGATCGAGGTCGTAGCGTGAGGCCGCCGCATGCATCATCTCGACCGCACAGCAGGCGAGTCCAAAGGCCATGGGCCAGAGCGATCCGGATTGCGCCCAGTGGACGGCCTTTTCCACGGTCGTGAGGGCGAACCCTTCCTCGGGAAGCTCGACCAGCGGCGTGGATGTCTTCTCTGTCTGCGGCATTGCTCGGCCCTCTTCGTTAGAGAGCCCCCACGTGGCTGAGTTCGCGGTGTCAGCCGACGGCCTCGGTCAACAGCAGCGCGACGCCCCATCCAAGAAAGATCAATCCCCCCGCAGTGCTCAACCAGCGGCTTGCCGGTACGGTCTTCTCGGCGAGGACGAACGCGGCGAGGACGGCGATCCAGACGACGTTCATGATGCCGAGCACGAACAGCAGCAGCATCACGAGCCAGCAACAGCCGAGGCAGAAGAACCCGTGGCGCAAACCCATGGCGAGGGCGCCGCGCAGCCCCTT
>VBCL01000252.1 GCA_005888865.1 Betaproteobacteria bacterium
AAGTCCTCGAGGTTCGCCGGGCGGTGCAGATAGCGCACGCCTTCGGCGTGCGCGAGCGCGGAGAGCAGCGGCGCCGCATCGCGCGCGTAGCAGAAGGCCGTCTCGCCCGCGACCTCGAGCCGGTCGGCGAGACGACGTCCGTGCGCATCGGCCCACGTGCGCGCCGCGTCGCCGTAGACCTCGATCACTTCCGGCTCGACGTGCGCGGCGATCAGCGCGCGTGGCGCGTCGCTCGCGATCATCCGGCCGTGATCCATAACGGCGAGCCGCGTGCAGAGCCGCTCCGCCTCGTCCATGAAGTGCGTCGTGAGCAGGATCGTCTTGCCCTGCTTGAGCAGTTGCCGCAGACCGTCCCAGATCAGATGCCGCGCCTGCGGATCGAGGCCCGTCGTCGGCTCGTCGAGGATCAGAAGCTCGGGATCGTTGACCAGCGCACGGGCGAGCGTCAGGCGTCGCTTCATGCCGCCGGACAAGGTTCGAATCGCGGCGTCCGCCTTGCCCGCGAGCCCTGCGAAGTCCAGCAACTGCGGAATACGCTCGCCGATCAGTGCGTCGGGCATGCGGAAGTAGCGACCGTAGATGAGGAGATTCTCGATGACCGTGAAATCGGGATCGAGGTTGTCCATCTGCGGGACGACACCGACGCGAATGCGTGCCTCGCGCGCCGCTTTCGGGACCGGCTCTCCGACCAGCGTGATGGTGCCCGCGTTGGGATCGCTCAAGCCCAGACAGCACCGCAGCGTCGTCGTCTTGCCCGCGCCGTTGGGACCGAGCAGGCCGAAACATTCGCCGCGCCGGATCGCGAAGTCGAGGCCCTGCACGACCTCGTTGTTGCCGTAGGACTTGCGCAAGCCGCTGACGGAGAGCACGACGCCGTCGGCCGCATTCATTGCTGTACCCCCACGCTTGCGGCCTCGTTGGCCAACTCATTTGCCAACTGAGCCGCTGCGCTGCCCCCAGAGGGGGTGCAGTTCGCGCCTTGGGACGGCCCGGCGGCGCGAATGTGGACCCCCACGCTTGCGGCCTCGTTGGCCAACTCGGCCGCTGCGCTGCCCCCAGAGGGGGCGCAGTTCGCGCCTTGGGACGGCCCGGCGGCGCTCACCGCTGCCACATACCCGTGATCGCGCGCTGCAGCTGCTGGAGCCGTCCGTGGAAGAAATGCCCGCAGCCGGGAAAGACGAGGATCGGCAGGTGTTGCGGCCGTGCCCAGGCCAGCACGTCGCCGAGCGCGACAATGTCGTCTTCCTCGCCGTGAATGACAATCGTGTCCGCGGGCACGGGCGCGGGTGCGAAGCGCGAAACTGCCGGTGCGATCAACACCATCCGTTCCGGCGTGACCGTTTGTGCGACGCGCGTCTGGACGAAGGTTCCGAACGAGAAACCGGCCAGCACAGGCGACGCTGAAGCGAGACCGGGGAATTTGCTACGGGCGAAGGCGAGCGCGGCGAGCGCATCGTCGGTCTCGCCCACGCCATCGTCGAACGCGCCTTCGCTCTTCCCCACGCCGCGGAAGTTGAGGCGCACGCTGGCATAGTCGAGCGCGACGAAGGTCTTGGCGAGCGTCTGCGCAACCTTGTTGTCGAGCGTGCCGCCCTGTTGCGGATGCGGGTGAGCGATGAGCGCGATGCCGCGCGGCTCTTGGTCGGGATGCGTCGCGGGCAGGTTGAGCGCGACTTCGAGCGCCCCGGCCGGACCGGCGATCGTGGTGCGGCTTTCTCCGCGCGTCAAATCTTGAGCCTCTCGACCACTTTGCCGTGCACGACGTGCGAGTCGATGATTTCGTCGATGTCGTGGCGGTCGACGTAGGTGTACCAGATCGCGTCGGGATAGACGACCAGCACCGGACCCTCGTCGCAGCGGTCGAGGCAGCCGGCCTTGTTGATCCGGACCTTGCCTTTGCCGTCGAGGCGAAGCTCCTTGATGCGCTGCTTGGCGTATGCCTGCATCTCCGCCGACCCGTGATTGTTACAGCAATTTTCAGGTGGCTCGCGCTGATTGCAGCAGAAGAAGACGTGGCGCTTGTAGTAGCTCATCGTCACATTCTATACGTGATCACTCACGTCGGACGCGCGACTCCGCTGCCCCCAGCCCGGCTTTCCGGCCAGCCACAGCAGGTAGGTGCTGGCAAGCACGGGCCAGACGACGAGCACCGTATGTGTAAGGCCATTGAAATTGAGCAATTGTCCGTACGGCCAGTCGAACAACGCCAGCGGGGCGCGTGCCTGCCACATGTCCGGCGCGAGGAGCGGCGCGACCAGCGATGAGAGAAGGGCTATCGCGCACAATGCCGTGCGAACCGGGCGCGGAAGCCTGAGCGTGAGCATGAGAATGAGCGCGCCGACAACTACGCCCGCCGAGACGCCGGGCTTGAGCCAGGACTCCCACGCCGCCGACCGGAGCAACAGCATCGCGGCGATGCCCTTCATTGCGAGCGCAAAACCGATCAATGTCAGGACGGCGCCTCCGACATGACGACGCTGCCTGACGAGCAACGCGAGAAACAATCCGACGCCGACGACGTTGAAGGCGCTCTGTGCCGCCTGCAGCAATGTGCCTGCCAGATCGCGCGTGAGCTCGAGCGACGGATCGAAGGTTGCGGCGAACAACGGGATGCCGGGATTGAGCTGCGAGATGAGCCAGACCCCGAGGAGCGCGAGGCCGAAATCACCGACTCGGCCTTCGATAAACACGCGATATCGCCATTGCGCAATGCGCTCGCGCAGCCGCGATGCCCGATTGAATGCCAGCGCCACGAGCGCGCCGACGGCAGTGCCAACGGTGTTGGAGATGAGATCGGCGCTGCTTGCGTCGCGCGTGGGCAGGAACATCTGCGTGGACTCCATCGCCAACGAGAGGAGCGTGCCCACGCCGACCGCGGTGGCAAGCCGCACCGCGGGCCGTTGCCTGCCGATGAGCGCCAGCAGCAGACCGAACGGGGCATACGCGAGCACGTTGATTGCGACGTCGGAACGGATGAAGCGTGGCAATGCCGCGAACAGGAAGAATGGCGTACCCGGCAGCGGCACCATCCAGCCCGAAAACGGCTCCAGGCTGGCATAGACGATCATCAGCGCATAGAGCGCCGCCAGATATTGCGGCAGCCGCGTCGGCGGTCGTCGAGGGGTGAGACTCACCTCCCGGCCTTGATCTCCGTCCACATTCTATTGCGAAGGCGTCGTTGGGCACCGGTGAAATCCTTCAGCTGCTCGAGCTTCGCCGCCACCGCCTTGTCGGGAAAGATCGCCTGGTTCTTGAGAATCTCGGGCTTGATGTACTTGACCGCGTCTGTGTTCGGGTTGCCCGAGCCGATCAGGTTGGTGAGCTCCGAGGAGTTCTTGCCTTCGAGCATGAAGTTCATGAACTTGAGCGCGAGGTCGGGCCGCGGCGCATCCTTGTGCATAACCATGTTGTCGACCGCCAGCACGGCACCTTCCTTCGGCATTCCCTGCAGGATGTGGAACGGACGTTTCGCGGCCTGCGCATCGAGGTTGGCCTGGAAGATATCGTTCGAGTAGCCATGCACCAGCCAGACGTTGCCGACGGTGAGTTCCTTGATGTACGACGAGGCGTTGAACGCGGCCCAATAGGGCCTGGACTTCTTGATCAGAGCAGCCGCTTCCTTCCAGTGCTTCTCGTCGACGTCGTTGGCGGAGTAGCCCAGGTACTTGAGCGCTGCGGCGAACAGCTCGTCCGCGCTGTCGAGCACCGTGACGCGACCTTTCACTTTCTCGAGATACTTGGGCTCGAAGATCACCGCCCAGGTGTCGGTGGGCAGGCCCAACTCCTTCATCTTCACGTCGTTGTAGCCGTAAGGTATCGAGTACTTGTTGTCCGGATCGAACGGCGTGTTCAGGTAGCGCGGATCGATGTTCTTGAGATTCGGCAGCTGTGACTTGTCGATCGGCTTGAGCTGTTTGCCCTTGATCAGCGTCGAGACCGCGTTGGAGGTCGGCACCAGCATGTCGTAGCCCTTGGCGCCGGCGGCGAGCTTGGCGAGCAGCTCCTCGTTGTCCGAGTAGTAGGTCTGCACGACCTCGCACTTGCAGAGATCCTCGAAGCGCTTGATCGTCTCCGGCGCGATGTAGTTGTTCCAGTTGTAGAGGTGGAACTGATCCTTGGCAAGCGCCGGTAGCGCCACCAGCAACGATGCCACCAGCACGAGAAGCAGCCTCTTCATGATGCGAACTCCTCTTGTGAGCGCAACAACGTGGGTGAGACCTTGGTTGCGACGATGATAAGCGCCAGCGTCAGCAGCATCAACAGCGACGATACGGCGTTGACCTCGGGCGTGACCGCGATCTTGATCATCGAGTAGATCTGCAGCGGCAGGGTTACGGTGCCCGCGCCGGCGGTGAAGAAGGTGATTACGAAGTCGTCGATCGACAAGGTGAAGGCCATCAGCGCTCCGGCGATCACGCCGGGCATGATGAGCGGCAGCGTGACGTAGCGAAACGCCTCCCACGGCGTGGCTCCGCAATCGCGCGCGGCCTCGGTCAGACTCTCGTCCATGCCGGCGAGCCGCGCGCGCACGACGATCGCCACGAACCCGATGCAGAATGTGATGTGCGCCAGCGTAACCGAGACCAGGCCGAGCGTGAAGTTGACGAACACGAAGAAGATCAGGAGGCTCACGCCCATCAGGATTTCCGGAATCGCGATCGGCGCGAGCACCAGGATTTGCAACAGGCGCTGCTTGTGGCGATACAGCGCGACGCCTGCCATCGTGCCGAGAATCGTCGACACCACGCTCGCGGTCAGCGCGATGATGAGCGAATTAACGGCCGCGGTAAGCATGTCCTGATCGTGGAAGAGCTTGTCGTACCAGTCGAACGTGAAGCCGACCCATTCGGCGTTGAGCTTGGAGTCGTTGAATGAATAGACGACGACGATCGCGAGCGGCACGTACAGAAACGCGTACCCCGCTGCCGCGGCGATCCACAGCCCGAGCCGGCGCTTAGTCGCCATTAAGCACGAGCCTCTGTCACGCTCGACGGCGTGCCGAGATTGTGTCGCGCCACCCACGCGGCGAAGGCGGCGAGCAGCAGCGCCGCGGCGGTGAGTACGATCGACAGCACGCTGCCGAAGGGCCAGTCGCGCGTTTCCAGGAACTGCTGCTTGATCACATTGCCGATCAGGCTGTTCTCGGGGCCGCCGAGGATGTCGGGAATGGCGAAAATGCCGAGCGCGGGGATGAACACGAGCGCCGCGCCGGCGTACACACCGGGAAGCGAGAGTGGAAAGGTGATGCGCCAGAACCGTTGCCAGGCGTTGGCGCCGAGGTCCTGCGCCGCATCGAGCAGCGCCTGGTCGTGCTTCTCCAGATTGGCATAGAGCGGCAGCACCATGAACGGCAGGTGCACGTAGACCAGACATACCAGCACCGCGAAGGAGCTGAAGAGCAAGGGCACCGGCTCGACGTGTCCAAACCACGACGCTATCGCGTTCACGGTTCTCGCCAGGGCAGCGTTGGGGCCGAGGATGATCATCCAGGCGTAGACGCGGATGAGAAAATTGCTCCAGAAGGGCAGGATGACCAGCAGAAGCAGAAGGTCGCGATAGCGCCGCGG
>VBCL01000253.1:0-2730 GCA_005888865.1 Betaproteobacteria bacterium
GTCCCGGGGCATTGGACGCGCTGACCGCGGGCCACGACCCCGTAGCCCCGGTTAAAGAAACAACCAGTTCGTCAGGGCGAGCAGGGGCAGGAGGGTGAGCGAGGCCCAGCCCATATAGACGAAAAATCCCGGCATGGCCACGCCGCGATCCTCTGCGATTGCCTTGATCATGAAGTTCGGCGCGTTGCCGAGATAGGTCAGCGCGCCGAAATAGACGGCACCCGCCGAGATCGCTGCGAGCGTCGTCCGTGCAGAGCCCATCAGGGTCGCCGCATCGCCGCCCGCAAGATTGAAAAACACGAGGTAGGTCGGTGCGTTGTCGAGAAGCGCCGACAGCAGCCCGGTCATCCAGAAGTACATCGCGTGACGGGGCTCGCCCGTCGCGTTGTCGGTGACCACACCGACAAGGCCCGCCAGCGCTCCGTCGCGTCCCGCCTGCAATATCGCAAGCAGCGGAATGATCGTGAAGAAGATGCCGGCGAAGAGCTTCGCCACCTCGACGATTGGCGCCCACGAAAACGCGTTGCTCGCCCGCACCTCGCGCGGGGTCAGCGCAAGCGAGGCCACCGCCAGTGCGGCGAGCGCGCCGTCGCGCACGACGTTCTGCAGCGCCAGCGGCGTGCCAAGCACATCGAAGACGATCCCCGGGTCCCAGAGCCCCGAGAGCAGGACAGCCCCGACAACCCCCGCGATGAGCGCGAAGTTCTGCGCACCGTCGATGGCGAGCGGCTCGTAGTGGGTCGGGGGCGCCGCCGGCTCGCGTCGCCAGAGCCAACTGTCGAGCACATGAAAGATCGCGAGCAGCGCGCCGGCGAGCAGGAGCGTGGGCAGCGCCAGCGCGCGCGTGGTCCAGAAGAAATCGACGCCGTTGAGAAAGCCGATGAACAGCGGCGGATCTCCGAGCGGCGTGAGCGCGCCTCCCACGTTGCCGACCAGGATGATGAAGAATACGACCACGTGGCCCTTCTGTCGGCGGCTCTCGTTGGCGCGAAGCAGCGGCCGGATCAGCAGCATCGCGGCGCCGGTGGTCCCCATGACGCTCGCCAGCGCAGACCCGACTGCGAGCAAGCCCGTATTGAGTGCGGGCGTTCCGACCAACGTCCCGCGCACCACGATCCCGCCGGCGATGGTGTAGAGCGCGAAAAGCACGATCACGAACGGCAGGTACTCCAGGAGCAGCGCGTGCACGACCTGATGCAACGCCTCGCCCGCGCCGAACAGCGCCGCGAACGGAACCATGAAAGCGAGCGTCCAGACGGCGGTGATCTTGCCGTAGTGACGGTGCCAGAACGATGCTGCAACCAGCGGCCAGATCGCCAGCGAAGCCAGCAGACCGGCGAAGGGAATTGCCCAGGCGAGGGAGGTGAACAAGGATCCGTGACTAACGTGAAGAGGTGAAGCGGTAACGGGTCAATGAAGGCGCGGGCGGCTCGTTCGCCCGCTCATGTTTTCACTTGTTCATTGCAGCATGCGGCGCCTGTTCGACCGCCGCCGGATGCAGGCTCGCCGGCGCCTCGTGCTTCGGCTGGGGGTACCACCCCTGCACCGCCAGCATCACGAAAAATCCGATCACGTACGCGAGTGTCACGTGCCAGCCGCCGCGCACCCACGCGATCGCGTTCTTGCCCTCCGGATACATGTTCGACAGCGCCACGCCCGCCGACGAGCCGAACCAGATCATCGACCCGCCGAAGCCCACCGCGTAGGCGATGAAACCCCAGTCATACCCACCCTGCTTGAGCGCCAGCGCAGTGAGCGGAATGTTGTCGAACACCGCGGACACGAAACCCAGCCCCATGGCGACCCGCCACGACGCGTCGGGAAGCTTGTGCACCGGCATCATCGACGCCGCGAGGACCAGCGAGAGCAGGAAGATGCTGCCCTTGAGCGCATTCGGCAACTCTTCCCATGCCGGCCGGCGCAGCGGCACGCAGACGAGGAGGGCGGCCCAGACCGCGGCGCCGATGAAGGGAAAGCAGACCGCGGCGCCGATGAAGGGAAAGCGATCGGAGATTTCGTTGTATTTAACGTTGACGACGACGTTGACGACGATCGCCGCGACGAGCATCAGCGCGACGATGAACACCCGCGCCCAGTCGACCACGATGCCCACCGGCGGCTCGCGCGTGATCGGCGAATAGCGCTGCTGCTGCAACGACGCGGGCACGCCGAAGATCAGCATCGCCGTGCCGGCGGCGATGTACGCCTCGAGCACCTGTAGCGGATTGACGCCGTCGATCCACATCATGGTTGTCGTCGTATCGCCGACGACGCTGCCGGAACCTCCCGCGTTGGAGGCAGCGACGATCGCGGCAAGGTAGCCGATGTGCACCTTGCCGCGAAACACGGCCCCGGCAATCGTGCCCCCGATGAGCGCCGCGGCGATGTTGTCGAGAAACGACGAGAGCACGAAGATCATGACCAGGAGGACGAGGCCCCCCTTCCAGTCGTCGGGCAGGAATCTCGGCAGCCACTCGGGCACGCGGCTCGCTTCGAAGTGCTTGGAAAGGAGCGCGAAACCGAGGAGCAGACCCAGAAGATTGGTGAGCATGACCCACTCGGCGCCGAAATGAGCGATCCAGCCGCCGACGGCGGGCCCTTCCGTGAACGGAGAGAAGCCGATTTTCCACAGCGAGATGATCGCCAGCCCGCCGACGGCGATCGGCAGCGTGTGGTGGTGGAAGAGCGCTATTCCGACCAGGGTTGCCGCGAACAGGATGAAATCGATGG
>VBCL01000253.1:2930-6071 GCA_005888865.1 Betaproteobacteria bacterium
GGTCTTGCCCCTGGCGCTGCTCCCGAGGCAGGACGCTCCCAATGGCAAGGTCCTTGCTTGTACACCCCGGGGATGGACTCTTAGACTGCCCTTCCGGCTCAGGGGGAACGGGCAGCCGCAGCAAAACGGAGCCGGGACCGCGGCGATGGCGCTAACAAAACCACTCACCCGCCTCGATCATCCGACCGTACAGACGGTGGGTGGGGGCAAGGAGCCGCTGCTGGCGCTCTCGCAGCGCAAGCTCAATGCGCTCGCCATGCCGGTGTGCTACATCGACGCCGGCCAGCACTATCGCTTCGTCAACCGGGCTTTTCTCGACTGGACAGGCAGAAATGCCGCCGAGGTGCTCGGCCGCGAGGTCGTCGAGGTCGAAGGGCGCGAGCTCCACCAGCTCTACCACGCATACATCGACGCCGCGCTCTCCGGCGAGCGGGTGAGCTTCGAGCGCCAGCTTTCGAGCGCCAAGCGCAACGCGTTCTGGATCCGCGTCGACTACTACCCCGATCGCGGCCCGCGCGGCGACATCCGCGGCTTTCTTGCGACCTACACCGACGTCGATCACATCAAGCGGCTGGAGCTCGAGGCGGGCGAGCGCGAGCACCGCCTGCGCGTGGTCACCGACAGCGTCGGGCTGCCGATCTTCTATTTCGACCGCGCGTTGCGCGTGCGCTTCGCCAACAAGCCCTACGGCGTGTACGTCGGAGCGGCCGTCGACGACCTGCTCGGCCAGCCGCTCAAGAACTTTGTCGCCGCCGACGCGCTCGCCGAGCTGCAGGGCTACGTCGAGCGCGCGTTCGCCGGGGCCACGGTGAGTTATGACCGGCGCGAACGCTCCGCCGCAGGCGAACCGCGCTGGGTGCGGATCACGTTGTTCCCGGACCGCGAGCCGGGCGGACGCATCGGCGGGGCCTTCGCCGTCATCAATGACATCGAGGACGACGTTCGCATCCGCGAGGCGCTGAAGGGACAGGAAGCGCAGATGCGCCTGTTCGCCGACAACATTCCGGGCCCGGTCGCCTACCTCGACAAGTCGCTGCGCTACACCTTCGTCAACCAGGCCTTCGCCAACTGGGTCTGCCGGCCGCAGGATCAGATCTACGGAAGGACGCCCTACGAAGTGATGCCGTCGGACGTCACCGCGTTTCTGCGACCGATCATCAAGCGCGCCCAGGAAGGCGAGAACGTCGAGTACGAACGCGTCGGCGTCTCGGTCGATGGCCAGCGGCGGTGGATGCACGGGCGCATCGCGCCCGACCTCGACGGCACCGGCAAGGTCCGCGGGTTGTATTGCACCGAATACGACATCCACGACCTCAAGCTCACCGAGCAGGCCCTGGCGACGCGCGAGGAGCAGCTCCGGCTGTTTACCGACAATATCCCTGAGCCCGTTGTGTACGTGGACCAGGGGGACAAGTACACCTTCGTCAACGACGCGTTCCTGCGCGTGGTCGGCCTCGATCGCGACGACGTGATCGGCAAGTCGTCCGAAGAGGTGCTCGGACCCGAGGTGTTCGAAGCCCAGCGCCCGCACCTCGAACGCGCCGCGAAGGGCGAGTCCGTCACCTACGAACGCGCGGGTATCGATGCCAACGGCCGCGCGCTGTGGTTGCGCAACCGCATCGTTCCCGACTTCCGCTTCGACGGCACGATCAAGGGTTACTACACCGTCTGGCACGACATCACCGACCTGAAGCAGGCGCAGGACGCACTGGCTGCGCGCGAATCGCAGTTGCGCGCGATCATGGACGGCGTGCCGGCGCCGGTCGCGTACATCGATCGCGACGAGCGCTGCCAGTACGTCAATCGCACGTTCCTGCACTACTTCGGGCTCACCGCCGAGCAGGTGACGGAGCTTCGCCTGCGCGACGTCGTTGGCCACGGCATCTACCAGAGCGCGCAGGTCATGCTCGCTCGCGCGCTAAGAGGCGAGTCGACGTCGTTCGACCGCCTGGTCCCCGGCGCGAATGGCGTGCGGCGGTGGATGACCATCCGCGTCGTTCCGGACATGAGCGCAGAGCGCGAGATCGCCGGCGCGTTCGTGCTGATGAACGACATCCATGGCCTGAAGCAGGCCCAGGAGGCGTTGCGCGCGAGCGAAGCCGAGCTCCGGCTCATCATGGACAACGTGCCGGCACGCGTGGCGTACATCGACCGTGACTATCGCTTCCGGTTCATCAACCGCCACAACGAGGAGTGGCTCTCCGAGAGCCGCAAGGAGCTCACCGGCCGTCGCATCAGCGAGGTCGTCGGCGAGGCGCGCGGGCGTCAGCTCCAGCCGCTGCTTACGCGGGTGCTGGGCGGCGAGACGATCTCGACCGAGCAGCTCCTGGCGCAGCCCAACGGCGAGCAGCGCTGGGAATCGATCCACTTCGCGCCCAACCGCGACGCCGAAGGCAACGTCATCGGCATCTATGCGGTACACACCGACATCCACGACCAGAAGCGCAACGAGGAAGCGCTGCGTCGTGCGAACTGGATGCTCTCCTCGCACATCAACAACACGCCGCTCGCCGTGCTGGAATGGGACCGCGACTTCCAGCTGGTGCGCTGGTCGCCGCAGGCCGAGCACATCTTCGGCTGGCGCGCCGAAGAAGTGCTGGGCATGCCGCTCACCGGAAGCCAGCTCACGCACGAGTCCGATCGCGAGGCGGTGGTCGAGCTCATCAACAAGCTGATGGTGGGTGAGGAACCGCGAGCGACGGGCCTCACCCGCAACTACCGCAAGGACGGCGAGACCATCTGGTGCGAGTGGTACCACTCGTGTCTTCTCGACGAGCAAGGCCGCATCGTGTCGATCCTGTCATTCGTGCAGGACGTCTCCTCGCGTATCCAAGCCGAGGAGAGGCTGCAGTATCTCGCCACCCGAGACGCGCTGACCGGGCTGCCTAATCGTGTGCTGCTCCAGGAACGCCTGACCCAGGCGATCGCCAAGGCCAAGCGCGCCGGCCAGCGCGTCGGGGTGCTTTTTATCGATCTGGACAGGTTCAAGAACGTCAATGACTCGCTCGGACACCGCATCGGCGACGAGCTCCTGAAGCGGGTCACCGCCGCGCTCTCTGCCACGCTGCGCGAAACCGATCTGCTTGCCCGGCTCGGCGGCGACGAGTTCATGGTCATCGTCGAGGATTTCGAAGATCCGGA
>VBCL01000253.1:6085-11728 GCA_005888865.1 Betaproteobacteria bacterium
CTGCAGGAAGCCGTATCGCAACCGTTCGAGGTCGAGGAGCACGATATCTACGTGACCTCGTCGATCGGCATCTCGGTCTATCCCGATGATGGTGACGCGCCGGAAGAGCTGCTCAAGCACGCCGACGTCGCGATGTACCGGTCCAAGGAGCTCGGGCGCAACACCTTCCAGTTCTTCGACGCCGACCTCGCCGCGCATCGGCTGGAGCAGCACACGCTGGAGACCGCGCTGCGTGCGGCCGTCAAGGAGAACGCACTCAGGCTGCACTATCAGCCGGTGATCCGTCTATCCGACAACGCGGTCGTCGGCGCGGAGGCACTGCTGCGCTGGAGCGATCCCGAGCGCGGCGACGTTGCGCCGCAGGTCTTCATCCCACTGGCGGAGGAGTCTGGGCTGATCCACGTGCTCGGCGAATGGGTCCTCCGTACGGCGGCGTTGCAATGTGCGGAATGGCACAGGGCAGGCCTGGCTTTGACGGTGTCGGTCAACCTTTCCGGCCGGCAGTTCTACCGCGAGGACGTGGCGCAGCGGATCACCCAGATCGTGCGCGAGGCCGGCTGCCGGCCCGATTGGATCGAGCTCGAAGTCACCGAGTCGAGCTTGCTGCACGATCTCGATGCGATCAAGAAGGTGCTGGAGCAGTTGCGTGAAGAAGGCTTCGGCGTGGCCATCGACGACTTCGGCACCGGCTACTCGAGCCTGTCACACCTCAAGCACTTCCCGATCGATACGCTCAAGATCGACATCTCGTTCATCGCCGACATCGAGACCGATCCGGGCGATGCGGCGATCACCGAGGCGATCATTGCGCTCGCGCGGGGCCTTGGCCTGCGCGTGGTGGCCGAGGGCGTGGCCACGCAGGAGCAGTTCGACTTTCTCGGCGCGCGCGGCTGCCACTGTTTCCAGGGATACCTGGTCAGCCCGGCGTTGTCGGCAACCGACTTCGCCGCTTTCAACGGCGCCCGGCACTGACGTCGTCAAGGCACCAACGCAACGACTGCAAGCAGATTTTCTCTTGTGCCTCGGCGTCCTGCCGCTAAACGTCTTTCGATCAGCCCTTCGCGGTGAGAGCGAAGTCTTTCTCGAGCCACGTCAACAGCGGTTGCGCCACGGTTTCCCACTCGCGCTCGAGCATCATCATGTGCGCGAGCCCGGGGACGATCGTCGCGGTCGTGTCGTAGGACGACGCGGTGGCCCTGGCGTCGCCCGGGTGCGAAATGCGGTCGCCGGCGACACCCAGTACGAAGGGGCGCACGGCGCTTCGCGGGCGTCTGTGTTGCAACATCAGCGTGAGGTCGAGGATCGCGCGAGGTGACTCGATGGTGAGGTGCGCCATCGATTCGATGAGAACCTCCGGCGCGACATCGTCGCTGAAATACAGCGGGCGCAGCGCAGCGAGCACGTCCCCGGAAAGATGCGGCGCATCGAGCCTGTGGAGGTTGACCAGGTACTCCGGCTGATACGCGGCGAGGCGATGGGCGACCGGACCGAGACCTGCAGGCGGAACCGGCGCGAGGAGCGCCGCCGCGCGCACGGGCCCTGAGACGAGCAGGCGCTCCACGATCGCCGCGCCCATCGAATGCCCGATCAACACCGGCGGCGAGGGCAAGCCGCTGGCGATCCGGGCCACGTCGACCGCGAAGTCATCGAGGCCCGCGACGAACATCGTCTCCTGGCCACCGCTTCGACCGTGGCCACGCAGGCTCAGCGCGTGCGCGGCATAGCCGCGCGCCGCGAACCACGGCAGGAAGTGCGGCTCCCAGCACCAGCCGTCGCAATATCCGCCGTGAACGAAGAGCAGCGGCGGGCGGCCGTTGGCCCGCTTGGGAAGGCGCGAACGGACTTCAAGATTCGGTTCGGGTGGTAGCATAAAGAGGGTCGGTTATGACCCTTGAGCTCGCGTGGCAGGAGATCGCCGATGAACTTGGAAAGACAACTCCGGCCCCAATCTAGGCCTCGCGGCTACGCCGGGCTTATTCAGAGGTTCCCCAGGGCGCGCCATTCTACATGACTCGTCGCGCCATCGCCCTTGCTCCCGCTTCGCTCCCCGCTGCAGCCTACGATTTCAGCTGTCGCCGCTGTGCCCGTCTGGCGGGCTTCCTCGACACCGTCCGAGGCGATCATCCGGGGTATTTTTGTCATCCCGTCCCGCCGTTCGGGGATGGCAAGGCGCGACTGGTCATCGTCGGGCTCGCGCCGGGCAAGCATGGCGCCAACGCTACGGGGCGGCCCTTCACCGGCGATTACGCGGGCATTTTGCTCTATGGAACCTTGTTCGACTTCGGTTTCGGCAGCGAGCCCGAATCGCTCGGTGCCGGCGACTCGCTGCGGCTCGTCGATGCGCGCATCACCAACGCGGTCAAATGCCTGCCTCCGGACAACAAGCCGCTTCCCGCCGAAATCCGCGAGTGCAACGCGTATCTCGCAGTCGAGCTCGCCACGCTGCCGGAGGGCGCCGCGGTGCTCGCCCTGGGGCGGATTGCGCACGATGCCGTTCTGCGCGCTCTCAAGGTGCCCTCGCGCGGCCACGCCTTCAAGCACGGCGCGAGTCATGCGCTCGATCGGGGCGTGCGCCTGTTCGACAGCTATCATTGCAGCCGCTACAACACCAACACCGGCCGGCTCACGGCCGCGATGTTCAAGCGGGTGTTCAGGGACATCGAACGGCATTTGAACCGGGAACGAAGCCGCGCCCATACTGCCTGACCGAAGATGTCGTCGACCAAATCCGATCTCGAGTCCCCGGCAGCCCCAGCTTTCGACGCGCGCGAGCTGCTGGCATCGCTGCCGAACCGGCCCGGCGTGTATCGCATGCTCAACGCCGCGGGCGAGACGCTCTACGTGGGCAAGGCGCGCGATCTTCGCAAGCGCGTTTCGAGCTATTTTCAGAAGACCGGGCACGCGCCGCGCACCGAGGCGATGGTCGCGCACGTCGCGCGTGTGGAGACGACCGTGACGCGCTCGGAGGGCGAGGCGCTGCTGCTCGAGAACAATCTGATCAAGGCGCATCAGCCGCGCTACAACGTCGTATTCCGCGACGACAAGAGTTATCCGTACGTGTGCCTGACCGGAGAGACGTTCCCGCAGCTGCGCTTTCATCGGGGCAAGCTGGAAAAGCCGCACCGCTATTTCGGACCGTTTCCGAGCGCGGGCGCGGTCCGTGACGGCATGGCCGAGCTGCAGAAGATCTTTCAGCTTCGCACCTGCGAGCCGACGGTCTTCGCCAACCGCTCGCGCCCGTGCATGCTCTATCAGATTCAGCGCTGCAGCGGCCCATGCGTGGGCCTGATCGACGAGGCCGCGTATCGTGAAGACGTGCAGAACGCGACGCTATTCCTGCAGGGCAAGACCAGCGAGGTGCTCGCGCACTTGCAGCGGCAGATGGAGGAGGCCGCCGCTTCGCTCGCCTTCGAGCGGGCGGCGAAGATCCGCGACAAGATCACGCGGATGCAGCAGCTCCAGTCGCGGCAGTTTGTCGAGAGCGCGACCGCGAGCGACATCGACGTCGTCGGAGTGGCGGCAGAGAGCGGGCTCACCGCGGTCAACCTGGTCATGATTCGCGGCGGACGTCATGTCGGCGACCGCACCTTTTTCCCGCAGCACGCGGAGAGTGCTTCGACCTCCGAAATCGTCGCGGCTTTCCTTATGCAGCATTACCTCGAGCTGCCCGCGCCGCCGACGATCGTTGCGCTTGACGCCGCGGACAGCGAGCTCCTCGCGGAAGTGCTCTCCACGCAATCCGGTCGGACGGTCGAGATCGTGACCAATCCCGGAGGCGAGCGACGCGTCTGGATGACGATGGCGATGCAGAATGCGGAGTTTGCGATCCGGCAGAAGGTTGCGCAGAAGGCGACACAGGACCAGCGCCTCGCCGCCCTGCAGGAGGCGCTCGAGCTGGCGCCGTCGGCGCAAAGGATCGAGTGCTTCGACGTGTCGCATACGATGGGCGAGGCGGCGGTCGCCTCGTGCGTGATCTTCGATCGGCTGGCGATGCAAACCAGCGAATACCGGCGCTTCAACGTCAAGCCGCCGACCGGAGGCGACGACTACGCAGCGATGCACGAAGCGCTCACGCGGAGGGTCGCGCGCATCGTCGCCGGCGAGTATCCCGCGCCGGACCTGCTGGTGATCGACGGTGGCAAGGGTCAGGTCGCGGTTGCCGCCGAAGTCCTCACGCCACGCGCCTGATCGGCATCGCCAAGGGTCCCGAGCGCAAGCCCGGGCTCGAGGAGATCGTCTTCCCGGATCGCGACGCGACGCTGACCTTGCCGGCCGATCACCCGGGTTTGCACCTGCTCCAGCAGATACGCGACGAGGCGCACCGCTTCGCGATCCAGGGCCACCGCGCCCGGCGGGGGAAGGCGCGCACGACCTCGTCGCTGCAGGAGATCGGCGGGATCGGATCCAAGCGCCGCCAGGCGCTGCTTTCGCACTTCGGAGGGTTGAGAGGCGTGCAGGCGGCGAGCGTCGAAGACCTGGCAAGGGTGCCGGGGATCAGCCGGGCGTTGGCGGAGCGAATCTTTGCCACGCTGCATTGAGTCGCCGGCTATGGCCTGCGTCACAAACGTAGCGTTAGGCGGTTTCCCACGTAAAATGACGACCCCGTCCCCCGCCTCTATAGTTATGAAAACACGATCGCGATGACGACCTCCAACGATCGCCGGCCGCGGGCGCTCTGATGTATTTCAATCTGCCGATCGCGCTCACCTGGCTGCGGATCGTCCTGATTCCGCTGTTTGTCGGCGTCTATTATCTGCCGCAGTCGCTGCTCTCGATGCCGGCCAAGAACTGGCTGGCGATGACCATCTTCGCGGTTGCCGCGATCACCGACTGGGCCGACGGCTGGCTTGCGCGCCGCTGGGGTCAGACGTCCGCGTTCGGAGCCTTTCTCGATCCGGTTGCCGACAAGCTGATGGTCGTCGCCGCGTTGATCGTGCTCGTGTGGCTCGATCGCGCCGACGCGTGGCTGTGCATGATCATCATCGGGCGCGAGCTCGCGATCTCGGCGCTGCGCGAATGGATGGCTCAGCTCGGCAAGTCCAAGAGCGTCGCGGTGGCGTTCATCGGCAAGGTGAAGACAGGTGCGCAGATCACGGCGATCATCGCGCTGCTGCTCTACCAGCCGGTGATTCCAGGCATCGACACGGTATGGCTTGGCACCGCTGCGCTCTGGGTCGCGGCGATCCTCACCCTCTGGTCGATGGTGCATTACCTGCGGATCGCCGCGCCGCACCTTACGCCGTCGTCGACCACGCCGCTTTCGCGCACGCTGAGTCGAATTGACCCGCCCGAGTCGAAAAAGCTAAAATAGGCGGCTTTTTTCCGCTTCCGTTCCCCGATAGCTCAGCTGGTAGAGCGACGGACTGTTAATCCGCAGGTCCCAGGTTCGAGCCCTGGTCGGGGAGCCAATTATTCAATAGCTTGCGTGGCTTCCCGCGTTTCGCTTTTCGGCGGTGTATACGAAAATGTAGCCAGTTTGTCTGCCGCCGCCCGCAATTGCTCCGGCGCGAAGTGCGCGTAGCGTCTCACCATCTCTCCGGATTTCCACGCGCCGAGCTCCTGCAGTTCCGCCATCGTCGTACCGGCCATGACGTGCCACGTGGCCCACACATGCCGCAAGTCGTGCCAGCGGAAATTCCTGAT
>VBCL01000254.1 GCA_005888865.1 Betaproteobacteria bacterium
GCCGCTGCTCGCCGCACTCTTCTCGGCGTTCGGCATCTTCGGCGGTTACATCGTCGGCGTAAGGCTGATCGGAATCGACGCCGGCGCATTCTGGGGGCAGATGAAGGCGGGCG
Source organism: Betaproteobacteria bacterium (assembly GCA_005888865.1). Taxonomy (GTDB): domain Bacteria; phylum Pseudomonadota; class Gammaproteobacteria; order Burkholderiales; family Casimicrobiaceae; genus PALSA-1003. The sequence goes on from VBCL01000254.1 coordinate 114, forward strand.
TAAACGTCTGGCCCGACGTGACCAACGGCATCATCAAGAGCCTCGTCTTCGGCGCTGCCGTCTCGCTGATCGCGGTGTTCGAGGGTTATGAAGCCAGGCCGACCGCCGAAGGCGTGGCGAGTGCGACCACGCGCACGGTCGTCATATCGTCGCTCACGATCCTCGCGCTCGATTTCGTCATGACGGTGTTCATGTTCCGCGGAGCGAACGCGGGATGAACCGTTCCACGATCGACCTCTGGGTCGGTATCTTCGTGGCCGTCGGCTTCGGCGCGATTCTGTTTCTCGCGCTGAAGGTCGGCAACCTGATTACGCTGGACCGCACACCCGGCTACCATCTGGAGGCGAGCTTCGACAACATCGGCGGATTGAAGCTGCGCGCGCCGGTGAAGGCGGCCGGCGTGGTGGTCGGACGGGTCGAGGCGGTGCGTCTCGATCCCAAGAGCTACGATGCGGTGGTGACGCTGCGCATCGACCGCGACTACCAGTTCAGCAAGGACACGATCGCCGCGATCAACACTTCGGGGCTGCTGGGCGAGGTGTATATCGGGTTGGACGCCGGAGGCGATACGGTGATGCTCAACGACGGCGATCGAATCAAGAAGACGCAGTCGGCGGTCGTGATCGAGAAGTTGATCAGCCAGTTCCTGTTCGAAAAAGCCTCCGAGAGCGCCAACGCGGGCGGTGGCGCGGACCAGGCATCTCCCAAGCCGCCCGGCAAGACTGCGGAAGGAGCCAGAAAATGAATCGTCGCGGTTCGCTGTTCCGTAGCTTAGCCTTGCTGCTTGCGGGCGCAAGCCTGTTGCTCGCGGGTTGTGCGGCCGCGCCCAACAAGGACGATCCGTTCGAGCCGTGGAATCGGGCGATGTACGAGGTGCATCAGACGGTCGATGGCGCCATCGTGAAGCCGATCGCCCAGGCCTATGTGGCGAACGTGCCCGAATTGATCCGCACCGGGGTATCGAACTTCTTCGGCAACATCGACGATCTTTTTACCGGTATCAACAACGTGCTGGAGGGTCGCGGCGACCAGGCCGGCGACGATTTCGGCCGGGTGCTGCTGAACTCGACCATGGGCGTAGGCGGGATTTTCGACCTGGCGTCGATGATGGGCATCAACAAGGACAAGAAGGACTTCGGGATCACCTTCGGAAAGTGGGGCGCGCCGCAAGGGCCGTATTTCTTCGTGCCATTGTTCGGGCCTACAACGCTGCGCGACGGGACCGGAACGGCCGTGCGCTTCTTCCTGAGCCCCATCGGCTACATCAACGAAATCCCCGTGCGCAATACGCTCTACGGAATCGGCTACCTCGACACGCGCGCGCAGGCACTTTCCGCCGAATCGGTCCTCGACACGGCGGCGTTGGACAAGTACCGATTCCTTCGCAACGCCTATCTCAAGAACCGGCGCTTCCAGGTTTACGACGGCAAGCCGCCGCCCGAAGAGGACGAGGACCAGACCCCGCCGCCGGCCGTGCCGGGCAATCCAGTCAAATGAGCAGTCAAATGAGCAGTCAAATGAGCAGTCAAATGAGCTGTCAAACAAGCGGCCAAACGGGCTGTCGAATGAGCATCCAATGAGGACGACGATGGACCAGATTTTGACGAAGACTCTGCTTTTGCTTGCATTGGCTTCGCCTCTTGCGTGGGCGCAGGAGGCACCCGACGCCCTCGTGAAGCGCATCGCCGAAGAGACCCTGACATCGATCCGCGCCGACAAGGAACTCCAATCCGGCAACCCCGGCAAGGTCAAGCAGCTCATCGAGACGAAGCTCGTGCCGCATTTCGACACGGCTCGGATGACCGCGCTCGCCATGGGGCGCAACTGGCGTGCGGCGACGCCCGAGCAGCAGAGCCAGCTCACCGAGCAGTTCAAGACGTTGTTGATAAGAACCTACTCGAACGCGCTGACGAACTATCGCGACAACACGATGAACTACAAGCCCCTGCGCTCGAACCCCGGCGACACCGACGTCGTCGTGCGGACCGAGGTCACCCGACCCGGACAGGCGCCGGTGCAGATCGACTACAGCATGGAAAAGACGCCCGAAGGCTGGAAGGCGTACGACGTCATCGTCGCAGGCGTCAGCCTGGTGACCAACTATCGCGATGAGTTCAACGATACGGTCAAGAGCTCCGGGGTCGATGGCCTGGTCAAAACGCTCTCGGACAAGAACCGCGGTCCCGCGCCCAAGTGAACGATCAAGTCAACGATGCCGCGAGCTGCGAGGCGTGCGCGGACGGGAGCGCCTCGTTTGATCCGGGTCCGCGCTGGATCGTCACCGGAACGCTCACCGTGGACAGCGCCTCGGCGATCCTCGCGGCGAGTGAGGACGCAGAGCTTCCCGCCACCGGGGTCATCACGCTCGAAGGACTCCGTGCCGTGGATTCGGCTGCCATCGCGGTGCTGCTCTCCTGGCGACGACGCGCCGCTGCCGAAAGCAAGACCCTCACCTTCGCTGACGTGCCGGCGAGCCTCGTGGCATTGGCTCAACTCTACGGCGTCGAGGGTTTGCTTCAACAAGCCGGCCAATAGCGGCTCGGAACGGCTTGATCGCGACTTAACGCTCTGACGGTCGAGCGAAGCTGTCGCTCGAACCTCTGCCGCATGATGCCCGCTGTCGAGATCGTCAACGTCGCGCGCCGTTTCGGCTCGGTGCAGGCGCTCGCCGGTGTCGACCTCGCTGTCGAGCCGGGCGAATTCTTCGGCCTCCTCGGGCCTAACGGCGCCGGCAAAACGACGCTGATCTCGATCCTCGCCGGACTGACGCACGCCGATACCGGGACATCGCGCGTGCTCGGCCACGACGTCGTCGCCGACTATCGCAACGCGCGACGGCTTCTCGGCGTCGTGCCGCAGGAGCTGGTGTTCGACCCCTTCTTCACGGTCCGTGAGACGCTCCGGATCCAGTCGGGGTATTTCGGCATCCGCAATAACGACGCGTGGATCGACGAGCTGCTGCACCACCTCGACCTGAGCGCTCGCGCCGATGCCAACATGCGCGCCCTGTCGGGCGGAATGAAGCGCCGCGTGCTGGTCGGTCAGGCGCTGGTGCACAAGCCGCCCGTCATCGTGCTCGACGAACCGACTGCGGGCGTGGACGTCGAGTTGCGACAAAGCCTGTGGGCGTTCATCCGCAAGCTCAATCGCGACGGCCACACCATCATTCTGACCACGCACTACCTCGAGGAAGCCGAGGCGCTGTGCGGCCGCATCGCGATGCTCAAGGCGGGCAAGGTTGTCGCGCTGGACACCACGCAGAATCTGCTGTCGAGCTTCGCCGGCCTCACCGTGCGCCTTGCCGCGGCAGCGCTGCCTTCGCCGTGGGAATCGCGTGTGGTACGACGCGCAGACGGCATGTATCTCCTGTCGCTCACCGACTACGCCGAGCTCGAGCGCCTGCTCGCTGCGTTGCGCGAAGCCGGCGTCGCCGTCGGAGAGCTGGCGCTGCAGGAAGCCGATCTCGAGCAGGTATTCCTGCGCATCATGGCGCGGCATCAGTAGAGGCAAGGCGATGATCCCCCAGTTCAGCAGCGGCTGGCTGGCGCTCCTCTACAAGGAGCTCCTGCGCTTCTGGAAGGTGAGCTTCCAGACGATTCTCGCACCGGTACTGACGGCGCTGCTTTATCTGCTGATCTTTTCCCACGTGCTCGAATCTCGGGTGTCGGTGTTCGAAGGCCGCGTCGGCTACACGGCGTTCCTGATTCCCGGGCTGGTGATGATGTCGGTGCTGCAGAACGCCTTCGCCAACAGCTCGTCTTCGCTGATCCAATCGAAGATCACCGGCAACCTGATCTTCGTGCTCCTGACCCCGCTCACGCCGCTGGAGATGTTCGCGGCGTATGTGCTGGGCGCGATGGTGCGGGGGATCGTCGTCGGCCTCGGCGTTTTCCTCGTGACCGGTTGGTTCGCTCCGTTGTCGATCGTCCATCCGTTATGGGCGCTGCTGTTCGCGCTGATCGGGAGCGCAATTCTTGGCATCCTGGGCCTGCTCGCCGGCATCTGGGCGGACAAGTTCGATCAGCTTGCCGCGTTCCAGAACTTCCTGATCATGCCGCTCACGTTCCTGTCCGGCGTGTTCTATTCGATTCACAGCCTGCCGCCGTTCTGGCAGGCGCTGTCGCATTTCAACCCCTTCTTCTATATGATCGACGGTTTTCGTTACGGCTTTTTCGGGCTGTCCGACATCGCGCCCGCAACGAGCTTCCTGGTCGTGGCCATTTTCTGCCTGTCGCTGACGGCGCTGGCTCTGGCGCTGCTCCGGCGCGGATACAAGCTGCGTGGTTAGGTTCCTTAGCGCGCGGCGTCGCGAATTCGCCAGGATCCATCATCGTCTTGCCATGAAGCTGCCGCTTCCGGTGCCTTTCGACGTGATGCAATCGCGGGGCAGCCGAATCTTGAAACCGACATGACGACACCCGAATCCATAAAGACCGCCATCGAGGCCGGCCTCGCCTGCGAACGGGTCGAGGTCAGCGGCGACGGGCAGCACTTTCAGGCGCTCGTCGTGAGCAGTGCTTTCGAAGCACTCTCCAAGGTGCGCCGCCACCAGCTCGTATACGGTGCGCTGGGCACGCGCATGCGCGAGGAAATCCATGCGCTGTCGATGGCCACGCTGACCCCCGCGGAGTGGTCGCAGCGGCAAGGACAGCACTGAGATGGACAAGCTATTGATCGACGGCGGCACACGGCTCGAGGGCGAGATCCGCGTCTCGGGCGCCAAGAACGCCGCGCTGCCGATCCTCTGTGCGGCGCTGCTCACGCCGGAGCCGCTGGTGCTCTCCAACGTGCCGCGCCTGAACGACGTGCGCACGATGCAGACGTTGCTCGGACAAATGGGCGTGAGAGCCGAGCGCGGCTTACGATCGAGGCCAAGCGCGTCTACTGGCCGCTCGCGCCCTACGAGCTCGTCAAGACGATGCGCGCCTCGATCCTGGCATTGGGGCCGCTTGTCGCGCGCTGCGGCGAGGCGCGCGTGTCGTTGCCGGGCGGCTGCGCGATCGGGCTCCGGCCCGTGGATCAGCACGTGAAGGGCCTGCTGGCGATGGGCGCGGAGATCGACCTCGATCACGGCTACATCGATGCGAAGGCGAGGCGGCTTGCAGGGACCCGATTCGTGTTCGACGTGGTCACGGTCACGGGCACCGAGAATCTGATGATGGCCGCCACGCTCGCCGACGGCGTGACCACGCTGGAGAATGCGGCGCACGAGCCCGAAGTCGTCGATCTCGCCGAGTGCCTCAACGCGATGGGCGCCAGGGTCGCCGGTGCCGGCAGCGATCGAATCACGATCGAGGGCGTCGAGCGCCTGCACGGCGCATCGCACGCGATCATGCCCGATCGGATCGAGACCGGAACCTTCCTCGTCGCGGCGGCGGCTGCGGGCGGGGACGTGACGCTCACGGGAGCGCGCGCAGGTACGCTGGAGGCGGTGCTCGACAAGCTGGCCGAAGCCGGGTCGACGCTCACCGTCGACCAGGGCTCGATCCGGGTCGCGCGCGCAGCACCGCTCAAATCGGTCAGCCTGCGCACCGCGCCGTATCCGGCGTTCCCGACCGACATGCAGGCGCAACTCATGGCGCTGATGACGCTGGCCGACGATACCGCCGTGATCACCGAGACGATCTTCGAGAATCGGATGATGCATGTCCAGGAACTAAAGCGCCTCGGCGCAGACATAGAAGTCGAGAGCAGCACGGCGATCGTCAAGGGTGTACGGGCGCTGACCGGCGCCAACGTGATGGCGACCGACCTTCGCGCCTCCGCGTGCCTGGTGATCGCGGGCCTGATGGCCGAAGGCCAGACCACGATCGACCGCATCTACCACCTCGACCGCGGCTACGAGAAGATCGAGCAGAAGCTCTCCGCGCTCGGGGCGACGATCCGACGGGTGAAGGAGACGGGCGGCGAGTAATCCGTCCGTCCGGCCGGGCCGCACTCACGGTCCGGTAGAATGAATGCTTGACCCGGTCCAGCACCATGCTTTCGCTCACCATTGCCCTACCCAAGGGCCGCATCCTCGACGAGACGCTGCCGCTCCTGG
>VBCL01000259.1 GCA_005888865.1 Betaproteobacteria bacterium
TTTCCGCTCATTGGCGGTGCCTTCTACGTCAATCTCGCCAGCCAGATCTTCATCGCGGCGATTCTCGCGGCAAGCCTGAACCTCCTTGTCGGCTACGGCGGCCTGGTGTCGCTGGGCCATGCGGCGTGGGTCGGCCTTGCCGCGTACATCTCGGCATGGCTGTATCTGCGGCTCGGCTTCGGGCATTGGATTGCGGCCCCGCTCGCGCTCGCGGCGACGACGCTCGTCGCCGGATTGTTCGGTTGGATCGCGCTGCGCGCCACCGGGCTCGGTTTCCTGATGATCACGCTCGCGCTCTCGCAGGTGCTGTGGGGTACGGCCTACCGCTGGGCAGCGGTCACCGAGGGCGACAAGGGGCTCTCCGGCCTCACGCGGCCGGCGCCGTTCGGGATCAACCTCGATCGGCCGACGGCGTTCTACTACTTTTCGCTCGCGGTGACCCTGGTCGCGATCTGGATGATGGCACGCTTCGTCGGTTCGCCTTTCGGCGCCTCGCTGCGAGGCACCCGCGACGAGCCGCGCCGCATGAACGCACTCGGTCACGACGTCTGGCTGGTGCGCTGGATCACGTTCGTCTACTCCGGCTTCTGGGGCGCGGTCGCCGGCCTGCTGTTTGTCTACTATCACAAGTACATTCACCCGACGACCTTGTCGCTGACGAACTCTGCCGAGGCGTTGCTCGGTGTCATCGCGGGCGGCGCCGGGACGATCGCCGGGCCGATTGTCGGTGCCGCGATCGTGGTGATTCTCAAGAACTACGTGTCGGCGTATCTCGAGCGCTGGAACATGCTGCTGGGCTTCATCTTCGTGCTGATTGTCATTTTCATGCCGGACGGTGTCGTACCGGGGGTGCGCCGCGGCTGGGAACGGTGGAGGAGAGGATGACCGCGGCGCTGCACCTCCGCGGGCTCAAGAAGGCGTTCGGCGGCGTGCCGGCGATGAACGACGTCTCGCTCGACGTGATGCCCGGCGAGCGGAGGCTGATCATCGGCCCGAACGGTGCGGGCAAGACGACGCTGTTCAACCTCATCACCGGCGACCTCGCGCCCGATGCCGGCGCGATCCGCCTGTTCGGCGAGGAAGTTTCGCACTTGAGGCCCCACCAGCGTGCGCATCGCGGCCTTGCCCGCACCTACCAGATCATCACCCTGTTCCCGAAAGACTCCCTCGAACACAACATCGTGCTGTCGTTGCTCGGACTGTCGAAGGTGCGCTGGGACGCGTTCCGACCGCTGGCCGCGCAGACCGGATTGTACGAGAAGGCGCATGAGGTGCTCGGCTGGCTCGACCTGGAGCCGCGCGCGGCACGGCCGATCGGCGCGGTGTCCTACGGAGAGAAACGTCGGATCGAGATTGCCATGGCCCTCGCGCAAAATCCCAGGCTGCTGCTGCTCGATGAACCGCTGGCCGGACTCTCCCGCGAGGAACGCGCGTCGGTGAGGGCATTGATCGCCGGGATTTCGCGCGATGTCACGGTGGTCATGATCGAGCACGACATGGATACGGCGCTCGACCTGGCCGAACGCATTACCGTTCTCCACTACGGCAAGGTCATCGTCGAGGGAACGCGCAGCGAAGTGGTCGCCGATCCGAAGACGCGCGAGATCTATCTTGGCAACTGAATTGCCAAATGCATCGGCAAGCGATCCAGCCAATGGGGCTGCCGATCTGCGGCTCACCGAGGCGCTCGCGCTCTCCGGCATCGACGTGCTCTATGGCGACAGCCACGTCCTGCACGGCGTCTCCCTCACACTCGGCGCCGGGCGAGTGCTTGCGCTGCTCGGTCGCAATGGCGCTGGCAAGACGACGTGCATGCACGCCGTCGTCGGATTTCTGCCGGCCCGCAGCGGCGAGATCCGGCTCTTTGGCGAGTCGATCTCGCGACTTTCGCCCGAAGCGATTTCCCGCAAGGGCGTGGGGTTCGTACCGCAGGGACGGCGTGTCTTTCCCAGCCTCACCGTGCGCGAAAACCTGCTCGTCGCCAGGCAGTCGCGACAGGGCGCAACATGGACGCTCGATCGCGTGCTCGAGCTCTTCCCCGCATTGCAGGGACGGCAAATGCAGCACGCAGGTTCGCTTTCAGGGGGCGAACAGCAGATGCTTGCCATCGGACGCGCGCTGATGGGCAATCCGCGCGTGTTGCTGATGGACGAGCCCTCCGAAGGTCTCGCGCCGTTGATCGTCGCCGAGGTCGGCCAAATCATCGCCCGCCTGAAGCGGGCGGGACAATCGATCCTGCTCGTCGAACAGAACGTAAAGCTCGCCTTCGATCTCGCGGACGACGTTGTGCTGCTGAACACGGGCCGCGTGGCCTTCGCCGGGACCATCGACCAGGTGCGCGACGATCACGCACTGATCATGCAGCATCTCGGCGTCCTTTAGCGAAGGGGAAGACCGTCATGATGTTCACGTGCGTAACGCCCGCATGCACCGATCCTCGCCACGGGCACCATGAGGCTGCTCCTGCGCGCAGGCGCGCCGCCGGAGCGACGGTGGCCAGGCGTCCGGTAAGCTCGACGAGGGTCATTCGCGGCAGCAAGGGCAGACGCCTGCGCATCGACATCCATTGTCATTACCTCAATCAGGCCGTGGCCGCGAAGGTGGCACATCTCGATCCGGCGCAATACGATACGTCGGTGCAATTCGCCAACGCGTTGACCCGCGAGGTCAACGTCAAGCAGATACGCGATCGCGGGCCGAAGCTCTCGACCATCGAGATCCGCCTGAAGGACATGGATCGCATGGGCATCGACATCCAGGCCGTATCGCCCGCGCCCAACCAGACGTACTACTGGACCGAACCGGACCTGGGTGCGGAGCTGTCGAGCCTGGTCAACGATCGGCTCGCGGAGATCGTCGCGACCTGGCCGGACCGATTTGTAGCGCTGGGCACGGTGCCGCTGCAGAATGTCGACC
>VBCL01000260.1 GCA_005888865.1 Betaproteobacteria bacterium
AGGTCGCGCATGCCGAGCGCGCCGCCGGCGAGTCGAAATATTCGCTCTACAAGCTGATCCGGCTGAACTTCGACCTCGTCACCGGCTTCTCGCTGGTGCCGCTGCAGCTATTCTCGATGTTCGGCATGATCGTCTCGGCCGGGGCGCTCGTCACGTACCTGGTCGTGATGGTCGAGCGTTTGCTCCTGACCGGCTGGCGCGAAGGCATCGCGACGCTCTGGGATCGCGACATTCTCGCCTTCTTCCTGCTCGGCATGGTGCTGTTCGGCCTGGGCCTGGTCGGCGAATACGTCGGCCGCATCTATCAGCAGGTGCGGGAGCGACCGCGGTACATGATACGGGCGGTGCTCGAGGAGACTGGCGATAGCAAAAGCGAAATGCCTTGAACCACGGAGGACAGATATTCTCTGTGTCCTCTGTGCGCTCTGTGGTGAACGTTCCTGACGGTTGAAATGACGCGCGCTGTCGTATTCGCCTACCACAACGTCGGGGTGCGCTGCCTCAAGGTGCTCCTCGCGCACGGCGTCGAGGTCCCTTTGGTGGTCACGCACGAGGACAATCCACGGGAGGAAATCTGGTTCGACAGCGTCGCGCGTACCGCCGCCGACTACGATCTTCCGACGATCGCCCCCGAAGATCCGAACCGGCCCGACATCGTGGCGCGCGTTGCCGCTTGCCAGCCGGATTTCCTGTTCTCGTTCTACTATCGGCTGATGCTGAAAGGCCCGCTGCTCGCGGTCCCTCCGCGCGGGGCGCTCAACATGCACGGCTCGCTGCTGCCGAAGTACCGCGGCCGGGTGCCGGTGAACTGGGCCATCGTTCACGGCGAGACCGAGACCGGAGCGACCTTGCATTACATGACCGAGAAGCCCGACAACGGTGACATCGTGGCGCAGGCTTCTGTCCCGATCCTCCCGGACGATACGGCCGGGGAGGTCTTCGGCAAGGTGACGCTCGCTGCGGAGGCGATCCTGCACGACGCCGTGCCCGGGCTTGTCGCCGGCATGGCGCCGCGCAGGCCGCAGGATCCGCGCCTCGCCACTTACTTCGGCGGGCGCAGGCCCGAAGACGGCGTGATCGACTGGTCGAAAAGCGCGGCGGAGATTCACAACCTGGTGCGCGCGGTGGCGCCGCCCTACCCCGGCGCCCGAACGACGCTCGACGGTAGGCAGGTGCGGATCCTGCGCACGCGCGTCCTCGAAGCCACGGCCGCGGCAACGAATGCGCCGTCGCTCCATATCGAGCGGGGCCGGGTCGTCGCGTCCTGCGGTGGCGGTGGGAAGTTGTTGATCCTGGCATTGGAAGTCGCAGGCGCGCTCGTCGCCGCCGATGCCCTGTCGGCCTGGACCGCCCCAACCGGGCTGCTCCTACTCCGCTGAACCGTCGCGGTTTGGTCGCGTAGAGCCGCGCAGGTAGAATTCGCCTTTCGCCGCGCGCTTTCACGCGCGGGATCCCATGCGCAGAATCCTCATCCTCGGCGTCAACGGCTTCATCGGCCATCACCTCTCCCAGCGGATCATCGCCGCGACCGATTGGGAGATCTACGGCATGGACATGCAGACCGATCGGATCACCGATCTGCTGTCCGAGAAGCGCTTCCATTTCTTCGAGGGCGATATCACGATCAACCGGGAGTGGATCGAGTATCACATCAAGAAATGCGATACGGTCCTGCCGCTGGTCGCGATCGCCACCCCTGCGGCGTACGTACGCGAACCTTTGCGCGTATTCGAGCTCGACTTCGAGGCCAACCTGCCGATCGTTCGCGCCTGCGTACGGCATAAGAAGCGGGTCGTGTTTCCGTCGACCTCCGAAGTCTACGGGATGTGCCGCGACGACGCGTTCGATCCGGAGAGGTCGGAGCTGGTGCTGGGACCGATCGGCAAGCCGCGCTGGATCTACGCCTGTGCCAAGCAGCTCATGGACCGGGTCATCCACGCCTATGGCATGGAGGAGGGACTCGACTACACGCTCTTCCGCCCCTTCAACTGGATCGGCGCCGGTCTCGACTCGATCAACACGGCCAAGGAAGGCAGCTCACGGGTGATCACCCAGTTTCTCGGCCACATCGTTCGCGGCGAAGCGATCAAGCTGGTCGACGGCGGCACGCAGAAGCGCGCGTTCACGTATATCGACGATGGAATCAATGCGCTGATCAAGATCATCGCCAACGAGGGCGGCATTGCCAGCGGCAAGATCTACAACATCGGCAACCCGGAAAACAACTACTCGGTACGCGACCTGGCGCAGATGATGCTCGATCTCGCGCTGACGTATCCGGAGTACAAGGACACCGCGGCGAAAGTGCAGTTGATCGAGACCACCGCCGACGCCTACTACGGAAAAGGTTACCAGGACGTCCAGAATCGCGTGCCGAAGATCGACAACACCTGCGCGGAGCTCGGCTGGCAGCCAGTCGTGGCGATGGAGGAATCGTTGCGGCGAATCTTCGACGCCTACCGCGGCCAGGTTGCCGAAGCGCGCGCGCTGGTGGAGTAATCCATGCTCCTCGCCCTCAAAATCGACGTCGACACGCTTCGCGGTACCCGCGAGGGCGTGCCGCGCCTGCTCGAGGTCCTGCGCCGGCACGACGCGGGCGCGACGTTCCTGTTCAGCGTCGGTCCGGATCACACCGGTCGGGCGATCCGGCGGGTCTTCCGTCCGGGCTTCTTCGAGAAGGTGCAGCGCACTTCCGTGGTCCGCCACTACGGGATCAAGACGCTGCTTTACGGGACATTGCTCCCGGGACCCGACATCGGCCGGCAGGCAGGTGATGTCATGCGGCGGGTACGCGATGACGCACGCATGGGACCACGTCAAGTGGCAGGACGGGCTCGATGGCGCGTGCGCCGAATGGACCGGGAAACAGATGGGGCAGGCGTGCGAGCGCTTCACCGACATCTTCAAGGAGCCGCCGCGCACGCACGGCGCCGCGGGCTGGCAGATGAACGTGCACGCGATGCGGCTCACCCAGGCGCTCGGCTTCGATTACTGCTCCGACGGGCGCGGGACGCACCCGCACCTGCCGGTGTGGAACGCCGAGCTGATCCGCTGCCCGCAGCTGCCGACGACCTTGCCGACGCTCGACGAGCTGATCGGCACCGCCGGCATCACCGAAGACAACGTCGCCGATAACCTGCTCGCGTCGACGGCATCGCTTTCGGCGAATCCCGGCTTCGCCGGGCATGTGTTCACGCTCCACGCGGAGCTGGAGGGAATGCGCCTGACCGCCGTCTTCGAGCGCCTGCTCGAGGGCTGGAAGGCACAAGGCTACCAGCTCGTGCCGATGCGTACGCTGTACGAATCACTTCAGGCGCTGGTCCTGCCGCGCTGCGAGGTGCAGCTCGGCGCGGTCCCCGGACGCTCGGGAAAGCTCCTGACGCAGGGCGGCGAGTTTCTGGCCGGCGTCGATCTCGCCGCAGCCGCCTAAGTAACCGAGGGATCCGCCATGGTGGCGCTCGACAAGAAGGTTCCGGACTTCGCCGCGCCAGCGACCGGTGGCACGTTCAAGCTATCGGCCCAGCGCGGCCATCCCGTCGTGCTCTACTTCTACCCCAAGGACAACACGCCCGGTTGCACGATGGAAGGCGCGCAGTTCCGCGATCTGCACAAGCAGTTCGCGAAAGCCGGCGCGGTCATCGTCGGCATATCGCGCGACAGCCTGAAGTCGCACGAGAGCTTCAAGGCCAAGATGGCGTTTCCTTTCGAGCTCGTCAGCGACGCGGACGAGAAGCTGTGCAGCGAATTCGACGTCATCAAGATGAAGAACATGTACGGACGGAAGATGCGGGGCATCGAGCGCAGCACTTTCGTCATCGATGCCAAGGGGACGCTCGTCCGGGAATGGCGCAAGGTCAAGGTGCCGGGACACGCAGAGGCGGTCTTGGAGGCTGTAAGGGCGCTTTAACCGGGGCCAGGCGACCGCTCCCACTTGTCTTTTGGCGGTCGACGCGACCGCCGTTCAACCCCAACCGCCAATCGCGCCACCTCCAGGGATACGTTATCGGGGTGGGGCCGCGAAATCCGAGCCGTCTAGGTGCCAGTGCGCTGCGAGTTTGCTTACTTGCGTCAGGCAGATCGGTTTCCGCAAAGCACGTAATCCCGGATCACGCTCGCGCAATGGTGCTCGGAATTTGCGCAAACCTTACATAAACCTGACACATTTGCTCTCGATGGCGGATACATTCTTGTTTATGACGATGGTATGCTTGGCGGCACTGTGGCTCGTGGTTGCGAAATGGCTGTTACGTTGCGTGGATTCGGTACTGGCCGTCTCTCGTCTTCCGCGCGTCGGTCGTGGTGAGCCATGCGAGGGCTCTGGAAAACGCATCTCGGTGACCGCGTAGCGTACGATCCGCAGTACCACGACAGCGTGCGCGCCGAGATCGCGAGCTTCGTCAGCGAGGCCCCGGGACTCGTGCTGGACGTCGGCTGCGGCGGGGGTGCCACCGGCGGACTGCTCAAGCAGAAATTTCCAGGCACGCGCGTTGTCGGCATCGAGAGCAACCCGCGCGCGGCCGAGCACGCGCGAGCGTTTCTCGATGATGTGATCGGCGAGCCGATCGAGACGGCGCTGGTCGCGGAGCGGCTGCAAGGCGCGCGCATCGACCTCGTCCTGCTACTGGATGTTCTGGAGCACCTCTACGATCCCTGGCGCAGTCTCGTCCGCGTGCGCAGCTGGCTTGCGCCCGAGACGCGCGTGCTCGCCAGCGTTCCGAACGTCCGCAACCTCGTCACCCTCGATGATCTGGCGGCGGGCCGTTGGGACTACAACCCCAACGGCGTGCTCGATATTACGCACCTGCGCTTTTTCACCAAGGCTTCGCTACGCGAGCTGTTCGAGGAAACGGGTTACACCGTACTCGATATGACGCCGCTGTTCCGCCCGGAAACGGTGGACCGGTACATCGTTGCGCGGCGCCCAGGGCGCTTGACGACGAAGAATTTGTCGATCAGCTTCCGCGACCGCGAAGACCTGGAGGACCTGTACGCGATTGGTTATGTTGTCGATGCGCGCGCGGCCGAGCTGGCCGATGTCGGCGGCGAAGACGCTGCTCCGACGCGCGCCTAGGGGACCGCCGGCGTGAAGGATCTCGCAGCGCCCATCGTCTCGCGCAACAGTCCCTGCCCGTGTGGCAGCGGTAAGCGCTACAAAGACTGTCATGGTGCGATCGCTCTTACCCCACGCGCACCGACTCCGCCGGTTATTGCGGATGCGACGCCGGTCACCGCGCAACGGTCCCTCTCATACCGTCCATCCGGAACCGATTGGGACCATCTTGGGGATGCGGAACAGTCTGCTTGTGCGGTGCTGATGCAACGAGCGCTGAAGCAGCAGCGCGGCGGACGTTTGGCCGACGCTGCAGCGTGCTACCGGGAGGTACTGGCGCTCGCGCCTAACACCCACGATGCGCTACACATGCTGGGTGCCATCGAGCTGCGTCACGGCAACTTCTCCGAGGCGAAAGAGCTGATCGTCGCGGCGCTGGTGTTGCGCACGCCTTATCCGGACATCGAACACAACCTGCGCATGGTCGAAGACCTGGAGCGCGCGGCCCGCGTCGCCGCCGGGCGAACGCCTGGGGCCACCGAGGAGTTGTGCGAGCCCGCGTTGCCGATCCTCGCCGACCTCGTGTTGCACCCGGCCGTGGTCCCGCGCGGCAATCGGCAGCTACCGGCCGATCCGGCCGGTGGCGCAGTATCGAGCATTCATCTCATCGCCGGCGTTCTGGAGTCAAGCGACGGCGGCGATTGGTTGTTTCATCGGCTCGCAGCGTTGCTCGCCCCGTACCGCCCCACGCTGTGGACAACGGCCCCGGGACCTCGCAGACAACCCGTGGGTCCGGAAGTGCGACGGCTCGCACCGGACACCGGAGAGATCCCACACGAAGGCTGTCACGTCTTCGTCGGCATCGATATCGACTGCCTGGAATGGATCGATCGCGCCGACGCAGAACGGGTAATCGTGTTCTGTCAGCCCGCAGCGCCGTCGCTATACCTCGATCAACTGCGCGCGATCGCGCGCGATGGCGCGCGACGGATCGAGCTGGTGTTTCCCTCGCAGGCGATGGCGTCGCGCTTCGGCGCCGGCCACGCAGTGCTGCCGCCCCCGATCGAGCTGGAGCCGGCGCTCACCGATCGGTGTCGCGAAGACGTGCCGGTCGAGGCTCGCGTTGGCATCCCCGCGGTCGGTCTCATCGGTCGCCACTGGTGTGCGACATCCCCTTCGGCGGACGCCGAGTTCCTTTGCCGTGTCGCCGCCGCGTCTGGTACGCTCGGGATCTACGATCCAGGTCCTTTGCGCTACGCCCTCGGACGCGAGGCCGCCGTGCGCTTCCATTCGCGCGGGCCAGGCGCCTTGCCGCGGTTCATCGAGCGCGTCGGATGTCTGCTCCATACGGCTGGAAAGTGGTGGCTCGAAGGCGACGGCCGTGAAGTGTTTGTCGCCATGGCCGCGGGGGTGCCGGTGCTTTGTCCGCGCGCGTCGATTTTCGCCGAGTACATCGATCACGACGTCGACGGGCTGCTCTATGACGAGCGCGACGACGTGCTTGAGCTGCTGGCCGCACTGCGCCGCGCGCCCGCGCGGGCGGTCGAGCTCGGGCGCGCTGCACGCATCAAGATCGAGACGCTCGTCGAGCCGCTGCGGATCGCGAGCGTCGTCCGCCAGCTGCTCATCCGCGAGGGCCTTCACTCCGAGCCTGCAGGATCGGGCTCACCGCGCGAGGTCGCGGTGGCGAAATGAACATGGCGAACGAACCGTTGGCCGCTGCGTCGCCGGTCCGGGCGATCGCCTTCCATCTGCCGCAGTTCCACCCGATCCCGGAAAACGATCGGTGGTGGGGAAAAGGGTTCACCGAGTGGACCAACGTTACGCGGGCACCGAGCTTCGCAGGGCACTACCAACCGCACCTGCCGGCGGATCTGGGATTCTACGATCTGCGCGTACCTGAAGTGCTCGAGCAACAGGCCGCGCTGGCACGCGAGCACGGCATCCATGGCTTCTGCTATCACTACTATTGGTTCGCGGGCAAGCGCCTCCTCGAGCGCCCCGTCGAGACCATGCGCACGTCGGGCAGACCCGACTTCCCGTATTGGTCGCTGGGACGGTGCCGAAGAGGACGTCCTCATCGCCCAACATTCGTCGCGTGCCGACGACGAGTGTTTTATCCGCGGCTTGCTGCCGCATCTCTCCGATCCGCGTTACATCCGCGTCGACGGGCGACCTCTGATCCTGATCTACCGCGTCGGCATGCTGCCCAACCCGCGCGCGACCGCGGCCGTCTGGAGGGAGGTATGCCGCAGCGAGGGGATCGGGGAGCTGTATCTGTGCGCGGCCAAAACCTTTGACACGTCCGATCCGAGGCCCTACGAGCTTGACGCATTGGTGGAGTTCCCACCGCACGGGGCTCGTGTGCTCACGGCCAACCTTCAGGTGGACATCACCAATCCAGACTATCGCGGTAGCGTGTACGACTATCGCGAGTTCGTGCAGGACCTGCTTGCAACGCCGGAGCCATTGTATGTCAGCCATCCGACGGTGATGCCGGGCTGGGACAACACGGCGCGTCTACCGAACGTCGCGAACATCTTCATCAACGCGGCACCCGAGATCTACGAGGTCTGGCTGCGCGAGGTCGTGGCCCGCGCCGTCGAACAGCGCCGTCCTGAAGAGCGGCTGGTCTTCATCAATGCTTGGAACGAGTGGGCGGAGGGCGCCCACCTCGAGCCTGATCGGCGCTACGGGCGCCAGTATCTAGTGGCCACGCGCAGGGCGTTGACGGGCGCGCCCGCGGGCGGCAGGCCCTACGCCAGGTACCGCGAGAATCAGGTCAGGTCGCATCTGCCGGTGTAACAACCCCGGCGCCAGTACGACCGCGGCGGTATGCCGGATGTGTTCGCGTGGCCACTAGGGGTACCGTCCGGACGGGTGGACAACCGCAATGTCTTGTGTTCACCTATTCGGTGGTCTAGGATAACGCGAGCTTGCCGCCCACTCACTTTCCAAGGAGGCCCATGGTCGAGCGCCAGATTCGTCTCGCCCCCCACGTCAGCAAGTCTGCAAAGACCTCACTTCCCAAGCTTTTCGTGCTCGACACCAACGTGTTGATGCACGATCCCACGAGCCTCTATCGCTTCGAAGAGCACGACCTCTATCTGCCGATCCTCACCCTCGAGGAACTCGACAACAACAAGAAAGGCGTTACCGAAGTCGCGCGCAATGCGCGCCAGGCGTCACGCTATCTCGATGAGCTGGTGACGGCTGCAGTGGCGATCAGTCCCGGCGATATCTCGGCAGGCATTCCGCTCAAGCCTGCAAGCGGCGGCGCCGCGAGCGGTCGACTGTACCTGCAGACCGAGGCGATCTCGACCGTATTGCCGCCCTCGCTCGCCGGCGGCAAGGCCGACAACCAGATCATCGCCGTCGTGATGCATCTCCAGGCCGCCTCCCCGAAGCGCAGCGTGATCCTGGTGACCAAGGACATCAACATGCGCATCAAGGCGCATGCGCTGGGGATCGCGGCCGAGGACTACTTCAACGACAAGGTGCTGGAGGATACCGACCTCCTCTACACCGGCATGCGCGAGCTGCCCGCCGATTTCTGGGATCGGCACGGAAAGGCCATGGAATCCTGGCAGCAGGGCGGACACACCTACTACCGGGTCACCGGGCCGCTGTGCCACAACCTTCTGGTCAACGAATTCGTCTATCAGGAGAACAAGGGACCGGGCGAGACGCCGCTCTATGCAATCGTCAAGGAGATCTCCGGGCGCACCGCCGTCCTGCAGACGCTTCGCGACTATTCGCATCAGAAGAACAACGTCTGGGGAATCACTGCGCGCAACCGGGAGCAGAGTTTCGCCCTCAACCTGCTGATGAATCCCGAGATCGACTTCGTGACGCTCCTCGGTCAGGCCGGCACCGGCAAGACGCTGCTCGCGCTCGCGGCGGGTCTGATGACCACGCTCGAGTTCAAGATCTATTCCGAGATCATCATGACGCGCGTCACCGTGCCCGTCGGCGAGGACATCGGGTTTCTCCCGGGCACCGAGGAGGAGAAGATGAACCCCTGGATGGGCGCGCTCGAGGACAACCTCGACGTGCTCAACAAGACCGACGACGAGGCCGGCGAATGGGGCCGCGCCGCGACCCGCGATCTCATCCGTTCCCGCATCAAGGTAAAAAGCCTCAACTTCATGCGCGGTCGGACCTTCATCAACAAGTATCTCATCATCGACGAAGCGCAGAACCTCACGCCCAAGCAGATGAAGACGCTGATCACGCGCGCCGGGCCGGGGACCAAGGTCGTGTGCCTGGGCAACATCGCGCAGATCGATACGCCGTATCTCACCGAGGGCAGCTCGGGGCTCACCTATGTGGTTGACCGTTTCAAGGGCTGGACCCACAGCGGACACGTGACGCTGCTGCGCGGCGAGCGGTCGCGGCTGGCCGATCGCGCAGCGGAGGTGCTGTAGCCGGGGTGGGCCCGAGAGCGCCAGGATCACGGAGGCCCCGGGTAGTAAGATGCGCGCGTGACCGTATCGTCGCGCAT
>VBCL01000261.1 GCA_005888865.1 Betaproteobacteria bacterium
CACTGACAGGAACGACGCTGGTGGCGAGCCTCGCTTGCCTCGCCGCCGCGTTCTGCTATGGCGTGGCCAGCGTCTACGCCAAGCGAAACATGCGCGACGTTCCTAGCGCAGCGATGGCGCTTTACAGTCAGCTCACCGCCGCAATCGTGCTGGCGCCGGCGCTGATGTTCGTACCGCTGCCGAGCTCGCCCACGCCGCTCGTGGTCGGCAATGTCGTCGCGCTGGCGCTCGGCTCGACAGCGCTTGCGTATCTCCTCTATTTCCGGCTGATCGCGACGATCGGGCCGGCGAGGGCGCTTACGGTGACGTTTCTGATTCCCCTGTTCGGCGTGCTCTGGGGCTATCTCTTCCTCGGCGAGCCGCTCGCGCTCAATACGCTCGCGGGTTGCGCGTTGATTCTCGGTGGAACCTGGATCGCCGCTCGGGCGCCGGCGGCGCCTCTCACCCAAGCCGGTCGCGATGAGGGATCGGCATAGGGGTTCGTCTCAGACCAGCTCGGCGGCGGGCCCTAGGATCTGTGCCCGCAGCTCGCGGTAGCGCGGCAGCGTCGGCGGATAGACGCAGATGTATTTCACCTGTGCTGCCTGCAGGCAACGCTGCTTGATGATCTCGAGCTTCTGATCTCTTGGGTTCTGCACCTGCTCGGGCTCCTTGGCATCGACGATCGCGACGATGGTCATGTCGCGGTCGCACACCACAAAACCCACGTGCTGGTTGGCGATCTTGCGGAAGGCGCGCAGCCGCTCCATGCCTTGCGGACCGATCTTGACCTGGAGCACGTCGGCGAGTCGCACGCGGGCAAAGATCTCGTGCCGCGGAAACGCTGCCTTGAGCAGCAGGTAGACGACATTCTCGGCTTTGGACAGAAAGCGCGGGCGCAGCAGATACAGTCCGGGAACTTCGGCGCTCGACAGCAGGCGCGTCGTCTCGCCTTCGGTCCATTGTGCCGCGGTTTGCGTATCACCACCGGATTGGTCGAGTTGCTTCGCGCTACGGCTGCGGCGCATCAACCCGACCAGCACAAACACGATGAGCGTGCCGATCGCGAGCGCGAACAGCATCCCCGAGGTCATCCGAGCGGGCTCCTCTGCATCGTGGTCCGGCGCACCTTGCCGTAGCTTGTCTTTGGCATTTTCGCCGCGTTCCGCACCTGCAGTCGGCACGTGCCGCGTCGATCGCCGCCAAGTCTAATGCATTTTGCACTGCCGTGGGGCGCGTCGCCCGGCAGCGCCATTACAATGCCATGCATGGACAATTCGGCGATGAGTGCGCCTCACCGGATTTTGGGCGTTGTTCGCGTCGCTCTCTGCGGCGCGCTCGCCCTGGCCGGAACCGATGTGGATGCGCTGTTCGTCGTCAATCAGCCGTGGGTCAAGCCCGGGACCCGTAGCTCCGAGGCCTACATGATTCTGATGAGTACTGAGGGTGTGGCGCTGATCGGGGTGCGCTCGCCCGTCGCTGCCCGTGCAGTGCTGATCGGTTCCGGCAGCCGCGGCAGGCACGTGGCCGCCGCCCTCGAGCTGCCCTCAGGGAAAGCGATCGCCCTGCGCCCCGGCGGTGACCACATCGTGCTCAACGGACTATCGCGACCACTCAAGCTCGGCGAGCGCGTTGCGCTGACGTTGACGATCGAGACCGCAGCCGGCGCGCACGAAGACATTGCCGTCGACGCCGAAGTGCGCAAGGAATCTCCGTTCGACGCGGAACGGCGTGCTCACCGCCGCTTGCAGTAAGGCGGGCGCTTCCCTAGAATGGCTCTCAACCCCGGAGCTCGCGCCGCGGGGACGCCACAAGGCCGTCGGTCCGAGAACGCCGCGGCATGTGCCGAACACCCGATCGGTCCTTCACCCGCCCAATGCAGATCCGACGCCTTCGCGCCCCTTCAGCCTGCCTGCGCGTCGGGAGGCGCGTGCTCGCGCTGCTCTTCGTTATCGGCGCACCGCTCGGTCCGGCCTGGGCCGCGGACTCATTCGTCCCGGACGGCATCGATATCACGGGCGGCTATGGCGATAACGTCGCCATCTACGGCGCCGGCGTTCACTGGGATTCGCTGTGCACCTGCGCCACGCTGAAGAGCGCGGGATTCGACGTGCGGCTCCTCGCTCAGCTCGCCTATTGGCGCGGCCACGAGCATCCCGCCGTCAATCGCACCATCTGGGACGGCAGCCTCACGCCCATGGTGCGCTGGTCCGGAATGGACATGGGCCTGGCGCGCCTGTTCATCGAAGCAGGCCTCGGTGCGCACCTGCTCTCCCAGACACGCATCAACACCGAACGCGTGTTCAGCACGGCCTTTCAATTCGGCGAGATCGGTGTCGTCGGAATCGGCTTCGGCGATCGCCATCGTTACGAGATCGGCGCGCTCGTCCAGCATGTTTCGAACGGAGGCATCAAGGAGCCCAATAACGGCCTGACGTATTTCGGCGCCGTGTTCCGGGCGCCGCTGCCCTGATCGTCAGTCGCTTCAGATGACAACGCCCCGCTTTCGCGGGGCGTTGCTTTTCAACCTGGATCCCGGCTCAGTTACCAAAATAAGCCGGGATAACTTCAACGACGCTGGATCCCGGCCTTCGCGGGTTTACATATCCATGTCGCCCATGCCACCCATACCACCCATGCCACCGCCGCCGCCCATCGGCTTTTCATCCTTGGGCATCTCGGCCACCATCGCTTCGGTGGTGAGCATGAGGCTCGCAACCGAAGCCGCGTTCTGCAGGGCGAACCGCGCCACCTTGGTCGGATCGACGACGCCCATGGCGACCAGATCTCCATACTCTCCGGTCTGCGCATTGAAGCCGTAGTTGCCCTTCCCTTCGACGACCTTGTTGACGACGACCGACGGCTCGTCTCCGGAATTGTTGACGATCTGCCGCATCGGCTCTTCGAGCGCACGCAGCACGATCTTGATGCCTGCTTCCTGATCGGTGTTGTCGCCCTTCAGGTTCTTGAGGTTGCCGCGCGCGCGGAGGTAAGCGACGCCGCCGCCCGCCACGATGCCTTCCTCGACCGCCGCCCGGGTCGCGTGCAGCGCATCTTCGACCCGCGCCTTCTTTTCCTTCATCTCGACTTCCGTCGCGGCGCCGACCTTGATGACGGCCACGCCGCCCGCCAGCTTGGCGACGCGTTCCTGCAGCTTCTCCTTATCGTAATCCGAAGTCGCTTCTTCGATCTGGACGCGGATGTTCTTGACACGTGCTTCGATGCCGGCCTTTTCGCCCGCGCCATCGATGATCGTCGTGTCTTCCTTCGCGACTTCGATCTTCTTCGCGCGGCCGAGATCCTTCAACGTCGCGTTCTCGAGCTTGAGTCCCAGCTCCTCGGCGATCACCGTGCCGCCGGTGAGGATAGCGATGTCTTCGAGCATCGCCTTGCGACGATCGCCGAATCCCGGCGCCTTGACCGCGGTGGTCTTTAGGATGCCACGGATGTTATTCACGACCAGTGTGGCCAGCGCTTCGCCGTCGACGTCCTCGGCGATGATCAGCAGTGGCTTGCCCGACTTGGCGACCTGCTCGAGCAGCGGCAGAAGATCGCGGATGTTCGAGACCTTCTTGTCGTGCAGCAGGATGTACGCGTCTTCGAGAACTGCGACCTGCTTGTCGGGGTTGTTGATGAAATACGGCGAGATGTAGCCGCGATCGAACTGCATGCCTTCGACCAGCTCGAGCTCGTTCTCCAGGCCCTTGCCGTCCTCGACGGTGATCACGCCTTCCTTGCCGACCTTGTCCATCGCGTCGGCGATAGTCTTGCCGATCGATTCGTCGGCGTTGGCCGAGATGGCGCCGACCTGAGAGATTTCCTTGCTGGTGGTGCACGGCTTGCTGATCTTCTTGAGCTCTTCGACGACGGCGATCACCGCCTTGTCGATGCCGCGCTTGAGATCCATCGGATTCATGCCCGCCGCGACGTATTTCATGCCTTCGGTCACGATCGACTGCGCAAGCACGGTTGCGGTCGTCGTGCCGTCGCCGGCGACGTCCGAAGTCTTGGAGGCGACTTCCTTGACCATCTGTGCGCCCATGTTTTCGAACTTGTCCTTGAGCTCGATTTCCTTAGCGACCGACACCCCGTCCTTGGTGATGGTCGGCGCGCCGAAGCTGCGCTCGAGCACGAC
>VBCL01000262.1:0-496 GCA_005888865.1 Betaproteobacteria bacterium
ACGCTGTTCCTGTACGCCGAGACCGTCGATGCCAAGTCGCATCACGTCGCCCGCCTTCAGAAACTTGGGCGGCTTCATGCCCAGTCCAACGCCGGGCGGTGTGCCGGTCGTGATCACGTCACCCGGCTGCAGCAGAACGTATTGACTCGTGTCGGCGACGATCCGCGCGACGGTGAAGATCATGTCGCTGGTCGACGAATCCTGAATGCGTTTGCCGTTCAGGTCCAGCCAAAGTCGAAGATTCTGAACATCCCGAATTTCGTCCGGTGTCACCAGCCACGGGCCCAACGGACCGAAGGTCGGCGCCATTTTGCCTTTCACCCACTGCCCGCTGCGCTCCAATTGGAACTCGCGCTCCGAAATGTCGTTGCAGATGAAGTAGCCCGCGACGCAGTCCAGTGCATCCGCCTCGTCGACGTAGTGCGCTTCCTTGCCGATAACGAATGCGAGCTCGACTTCCCAATCGGTCTTGGTCGAGTTCCTGGGGAGCACGACC
>VBCL01000262.1:579-4686 GCA_005888865.1 Betaproteobacteria bacterium
TTGAGGCCGATGGCGATGAAGTTCCCCGGCTGCGCGATGCAGGGGCCCAGCCGCGCGCCCTTGGCAACGATCGGGAGGCCGCCGAGATCGAGCCCGTGCAGCGCACGCAGGCCGTCCTTCGCGAAAAATGCCGGCCCGAAGTCGTCGCAGATGTCGCTCAGATCGCGGATTTGACCATCGGCATCCAGGATCCCGGGCTTCTCCTTTCCGGGCGCGCCGTGCCTGACCAGTTTCATGAATCTCCTTTGATGAGTGGAATCAGATCTGCTACAGATCGTTCACAGGCATCGAAAGCCGGCAGATCTCGAGGGCGTATACGGCAGCGTCGTTGCGCACGACGATGCCCAACGCCTGCAGGTCGGGCCCTGCGAGCATCGCCCTCGCCTGCTCTGCCGCACCGGGATTCGTCGCCTCGCACAGCAGGACCCAGGACGGAACGTCGAACTGCCGCGTGCTCGACTCCGTCGTGTTGACGAAGCTCGACTGATCCGCGGCGAACAAATGGCAGGCCACGATTCCGGTCACCGCGATCACACGTGGAAATGCTTCCCCGCAGAGGAAGCGACACATGGCCCCGCTCTGCGCGGTCGGTACGCCTAAGCGCATCGCCAAGACATGCCCACCCGTGCTCGATCCGATCGAGTGGACAACCCGACACACCGCGCGCGACGTGTTCAGGAAGTAGCGAAGCGCGTTGACCGTACCGGGCGTTGGCGCGTTGAGTCGGGCGAGGTACTCGGGCGAGGTCGCGACCGAAAGGTCGTCCGCCTCGTACATCGTCAGCCATTCGGGAGAGTGCCACGGCTTGGCGAAGCGCCGTCCGCGACGAAACCCGGGAATGGAGAGGCGCTCGGGCATGTGCTCCTTGTCATGCCACGCGTAGAACTGTTCCCGCCCGTCGTTCGCAATGTCGTTCCAGACCAGGACCGCCGCATGTCCCAGCAGGGCGCCGGCGAACGACATCTTCTCTCCGCCGGTCGCCGTGCCTGTTGCCGTCACGTCATGACCGATGATCGATTGCGTTTCCATGATCATCGCCCCGTAAATTCCGGCGGCCGCTTTGCGAAGAAAGCCGCGGCCCCTTCGTGGAGATCGTTGCTGTCGAAGATCTCCTGTTGCGCAACCGTCGACATCGAAAGTGCGGCATCGAGGGGGATGTCCTGCGCGGCCTCCACGAGCTTTTTCGCGAGCCGGTTCGAGAGGGGCCCGCGGGCAGCGATGGTCGACGCAAGCTGCCGCGCGGCGTCCAGCGCCGATCCGTCCGCGACAATCCGGTTTACGAGTCCCCACGCAAGCGCCTGGTCGGCAGCGATCGTCTCGCCGGTGTAGAGAAGTTCTTTCGCGCGCGCCGGTCCGACCAGTCGCGTCAGCCGAATGGAGCCATTGCCCGCAAGCCCGCCCAAACGGGACTCGGTCAAGCCCAGCGGGACGCCCGTCTTGCAGACGCGAAGATCGCACGCCAGTGCAATCTCCAAGCCACCCCCGAGCGCCGGGCCGTCGATCGCGGCGATCGTGGGCATGGGAATTCGCGCGAGGCGGCGGAGCACCATGTCCTCGAACAGGATCTTGTGCTCGCTGGCATCCTGTCGCAGCTGCTCGAGCTCCCGGATGTCGCTCCCGGCGCAGAATGCTCGGGCGCTGCCGCCATGAAGTATCAGGCAGCGGATCTCCGGCCGCTCCGCGACCTCCCCGAGAATACGGTTGAGGTCACGAAGCATCTCCTTGTTGACAAGGTTGAGCGGGCCGCTGTTGAGGCCGATCTCGGCGATCGCACCGACGAGGTGAGACGTAACGAACGGCGGGCCAGGTGTCGCGCTTCCACTACCGGTGGCTGTCGTCATGACTCGGTTTCCGTTCCGGTCGCGCTCTGGATGCCTTCGCCAGTGCGTGTGTCGATCCCGTGAAGAACACCCAGACGCTCGAACTGCCTGTGGATTCGATCGACGTAGGCGGCGAATTCCTTGACATCGCCCAGAACAATCGGCCGCGGCCGCGGGAGATCGATGTGAATTTCCTCGACCACCTCGCCGGGGCTGGGACTCATGACGAGGATTCGGTCCGAGAGCCCGACCGCCTCTTCGACGCTGTGGGTGATGAAGAGCACCGTGGGCCGTCGGCGCAGCCAGAGCGCTTCCAGATCCGTGCGAACCTGAAGCCGCGTCAAGGCATCCAGAGCTCCGAACGGCTCATCCATCAGGAGCAGAGCGGGGTCGTGCACCAAGGTACGAATTAGCGAGACCCGCTGGCGCATTCCGCCGGAAAGCTGACGCGGGTACTTCTCCATCGCGGGCGTCAACCGAAGCTGGGCGAACAATTCATTCGCCCTTTCCTCGATCTTCTTCCTGGGAAGCTTTCGGATATCCGCGTGCAATGTGACGTTGGCCAGCGCCGTGCGAAAGTCGAGCAGAAGATGGTCCTGGAAGGCGATGCCGACGTCCGTGATCGGTTTGATCACCGAACTGCCTCCGATCACGATGTCGCCATGACTGCGATTGAGCAGCCCCGCGACCATCAGCATCAGCGTGCTCTTGCCGCAGCCGGACGGACCGACGACCGACACGAATTCGCCCGCCTGGATCTCGACGCTGATTTCCTTCAAGGCAACGAACGGCTTGTCCGTGTCCTCACCGAACGTCTTGGAGACCCGGCTGATGCCGATAGCGACGCCACACTTCGCGTCCGCTACGAGTGCATCCATCATCCCGCGCTCTCCGCTCAGTCGTCGCGTGCCGACGGGGGCGTCTTCGACGCCTCCACCGCGGTCAGCGGCACCTTCGAAACCAACAGCACCTTGCGGCCCCGCTGCACGACTCGGTCATCCTGGTTCACGATTTCCACCTCGAAGGTGGCTATGGCCTGGGTCGGCTTGGACTTGCTGTCGCGAAGCTCGGCGATCCGGTAGTTCACGAAGATATTGTCGCCGATGAAGATCGGACCGACGAACTTCCAATCGCTGATCCCCAGAAAGGCAATCGCCGTTTCGCGCAATTCGCCCGTGCGCGGCCACATGAGGCCATGCGCGTAGGCGAGACCGAGCATTCCGTGGGCGACCCGGCGCCCGAACTGACTGCTCTTGGCGTACACGTCGCTGGTGTGAAGCTCCGAGTAATCGCCGGTAAGACCGGAGAAGGCCACGAGGTCGGCGTCGGTGATCGTCCGCCCCGGACTCCGGAAGGACATTCCGACATGCAGGTCGGCGTAGGTGTAGCCGAGTCTTCGTTCGTTGCCCATCGATGGCTTCTCCGGTTCCCGGTCTGGCATTCGCCGTCGTTGCTACTTGCAGGCGCGCATCTCTGACGCGGGCGGCAGATAGGCGTTCGTGTAATAGGTTTTGGGATCCTGGCCCGCGGGCAGGAGCTTGACCTCGGACAGCAGATCCTGGGACTTGGTCCAGAGCGCGTCCTCCGCCTTGCCGATGTACTTCGCGCCGCCGCTGCAGAACAATGGCGTGATCGCCGCCAATTCGGCGGTCGCAAGCTTCTCATTCGTTTCGGGGAAGACAGTCTTCACATCCTTGATCGCCTTTTGCGGATTGTCGAGCGCGAAGCTCCAGCCTTTGAGGCTTGCGGCGATGAACTTCTTGACGAGTTCCGGGTTCTCCTTGAGGTAGCTGTCGCTGGCGAAGATCGACGTGCTCACCGTCGGCACGCCGTGGTCCGCGAACTTGTAGACGTCCAATTGAGCTCCCTGGGACTCGGCCTGAATCTGGTAGGCGTCGATCGACCCGAGGACTGCGTCGACCTGGCCCTGCAGAAGCGCAGGCACCATCGACGCGACCGGCATGTCGATCATCGTGATATCCGACTCCTTGAGATTGTTGGACTTGAGAAGCAGCGGCAGCATCGTCGTCTGCGACGATGCGGACGGAACACCCACCTTCTTTCCCGCCAGATCCTTCAGCGACTTGATGCCACTCTTCTTAAGCGCCATGACCGCGTTCGGATTCGACTGATAGATCGTCGCGACGATCTTCATCGGCGCGCCCTTGGCGATCAACTGGCTGACCGAAACTGCGTCGGCGTACGCAAGCTGGGCGCGTCCATTGGCCACCAGCTGCGCCGTATTGGCGGAGCCGTTTCCCTGGACAATCGTCACGTCGAGTCCAGC
>VBCL01000262.1:4692-5274 GCA_005888865.1 Betaproteobacteria bacterium
GCGTCCCTGTAGAAGCCTTCCGCAACGGCTGCCTCGAAGCCGGCATTGGGTCCGCCCGCCATCCAGTTCAACTGAAAGGTGACCGGCGTGCCCGCGGCGACGGCCCACCCTGCTGCAAGGATGAGTCCAGCCGCGAACGTTGCGACGATGAGCGTCCTGCTGAGCAAATGGTGCATGTGACCTCCTATCTCGATTGTGGGCCGAGCAAATTGGATGCCCGCTCCCATCTGTTGCCCGGTTGCTGCACTGACGATGAGGCTCCTAGTTGTTGCTGGCTCGTTGCCATGGTGTCATCGCCCACTCGCAGAACTCGACGACGTAATTGATAGCGATGCCGATAACCGTCAGCACGACGAGGACGGCAAACACGAGCTCGATGTCCATCGTGCTGGTGCCTCGAAGGAGCACATAGCCGAGCCCTCTGTTGGCGCCGACGAACTCCGCAACGATGGCCGCAGTCGCCGCAATCGTCGCGGACGTCTTGATGCCGGAGAAGATGACCGGGAGAGCGGCCGGGAATCTCAGATAACGGAACGTCTGCCACCGGGTTGCGCCCATGGACTTGGTCAGGTACAGCAACCG
>VBCL01000262.1:5351-5914 GCA_005888865.1 Betaproteobacteria bacterium
CTTCGACTCCATGCCGAAGCCGAGCCAGACCAGGAACAGCGGCGCCACGGCGATCTTGGGAACGAGCTGCATCAGCATGATGGGTGGATAGACGAGCTGCTTGGCCAGCGGCGAGAGCGCGATGAGAAGACCGAGCGGGATCGCCGTCACTACGGTGAGACCGAAGCCCAGCAGGATCTCGGTCAGCGTGACCTGGGAATGTGTCCACAGCACGCCGGTGTCGGTCAGCAACCGCGAAAAGACGCCACCGGGTCCGGGCAAGAGGTAGGACGGAATCTTGAAAAGCTCGACCGCCGCCCACCACAATCCGACCATTGCGACGAAAGTAAGCGGCGGGAGGAGATTCCAGGCGATGCGGCGAACCGTCCGCATGCCCTTCGATCTGTTGATCTTGGGACCCGCTTGAAACGACTCCGGCGAAAGCGGCGCCTGCCAGTCGTTCTGACGTGCGAGTCCGCCTGCCTGTTGGGACGATGAAGTGACCGGCATTGCTTCCCCGCTCCTCTCGGGTGTTGGTCATCAGGGCGTCCACGCTGACCTGCTCGGCGAGTGCGGTCGCCCAT
>VBCL01000262.1:5941-6504 GCA_005888865.1 Betaproteobacteria bacterium
TCGCACGGTCCCGAGCATGCGCTTCTATGCTTCGAACGAGGCGAGGCTGCGGCCCGTTGCGGTTGAAGCTTAAACGCCGATCAATGTTTGAATGCTATTCCAGCTTAGGCCTGGCGCGCAAGCGGCACAATGATGGGATAGATATGAACGGGGTAAGGCGGAAGCCTTCGCGGAACTGTGAGTCTTGGCGAGTCAGCTTGAAAAATTGTGCTGTCGCCGACATCGGCGGCCGGTGATGGTCACCGCAGTTACGCTTCCGCCACCGATCATGGCTGTCCCCGTTGCGGTGCCGATGCCCGCGAACGTCTGGGGCGATTTCTCCCACACTAGTCCTGTCTCACGGTCCAGCACGGCCTCACTGTTCATATTAGACAGCACGATGAATCGCGTGCTGACCGGCAGCGTTTGGTCCCAGGATGGTGTGGCGTAATACGGTCCGTTCGCGGTGGTGACCTGCGCCGCGGCGGAGCCCGCACCGAGCGCGAGCAATGCCGCTGCCACGAGTCCAAGCGAATGCAACAGTCCGCGCTTCATCATGGTCCCCCTCGCACGTGGGGCGTGGA
>VBCL01000263.1:0-506 GCA_005888865.1 Betaproteobacteria bacterium
GCACGATGCAGGTCGACTTCCAGATGCCCGAGCGCCTCGGCGCCGAATACGTCGCTGAGGACAACACCCGCAAGATCCCGGTCATGCTTCACCGCGCGATCGTCGGATCGCTGGAACGCTTCATCGGCATCCTGATCGAACACTACGCGGGCGCCTTGCCTTTATGGCTGGCACCCGTTCAAGTGGTGGTGCTGACGATTACGGACCGTCAGGCAGCCTACGCCCGGGAGGTGCATGCGGCATTGCAGCAAGCCGGCCACCGGGTCATCGCCGATTTGCGCAACGAGAAGATAACTTATAAAATTCGGGAACATAGCCTGCAAAAGTTGCCGTACCAGTTGATCCTGGGCGACAAGGAGATGCAGGCGCGACTGGTGGCCGTGCGTACCCGCGCCGGGGAAGATCTGGGGGCCATGCCTCTGGAGGACGTTTTATCCCGCCTCGCCGCCGAAACGTCAGCTCGAAGCTGACGGGCCCGGCGGCGTTCAGGCAATGGACGGGTGGCA
>VBCL01000263.1:605-3825 GCA_005888865.1 Betaproteobacteria bacterium
GCTTGGTAGGTGAAGACGGTGAACAACTCGGCGTCGTGCCGATTGCAGATGCGTTGGCACGAGCGGAAGCGGCAGAGCTTGATCTAGTCGAGATCGCGCCGCTCGCGAAACCCCCGGTTTGCCGGATCATGGATTTCGGCAAGTTCAAGTACCGTGAGGCGAAGCGGGCGCACGAAGCGAAGCTCAAGCTCAAGCAGATCCAGGTCAAGGAAGTTAAATTCCGCCCCGGTACCGACGAGGGAGATTACAAGATCAAGCTCCGGAACCTCATCCGGTTCCTGGGCGAAGGCGACAAGGCCAAGGTGACCTTACGTTTCCGAGGCCGGGAGATGGCGCACCAGGAATTCGGCGTGCGTCTGCTGGAGCGTATTCGCGGCGACCTCGAGCCGTATTGCGTCGTCGAACAGTTTCCGAGGTTGGAGGGCCGGCAAATGGTGATGCTGCTGGCTCCCAAGAAGGTGGCACCGAAAGTAGCGCATCACTCGAACAAGCCCGAAGCCGGTCATGAGCCTTCACCGAAGGCCCAAAAAGCCTCTCCCCCGGAGAGCACCGCCGTGGGCAGCAAATAGAGAGAGTTGGAATCATGCCGAAAATGAAGACCAAGAGCGGCGCGAAGAAGCGCTTCCGCGTGCGCGGGAGCGGCAGTATCAAGCGCTCGATGGCGTTCAAGCGCCACATCCTCACCAAGAAGTCGACCAAGAACAAGCGACAGCTTCGCGGCTCGACCGCCGTCCACAGCACGAATGCGGACTCGGTGAGAGCGATGCTGCCTTACGCGTAAAGGAGGTCCCATGCCACGAGTCAAACGGGGCGTGACCGCCAAGGCGCGCCACAAGAAAATTCTCGCCAAGTCGAAGGGCTATCGCGGCCGGCGCGGCAACGTCTATCGCATCGCCAAGGAAGCGGTGATGAAAGCGGGGCAATATCAGTACCGCGATCGCCGCAACCGCAAGCGTGAATTCCGCGCGCTGTGGATCGCCCGCATCAATGCCGCGGTCCGCGAGCTGGGAATGACCTACAGCGTGTTCATGAGCGGGCTCAAGAAAGCGTCGATCGATATCGACCGCAAGGTGCTGGCCGACCTCGCCGTCCACGACAGAACGGCGTTTAGCAAGATCGCGGAGCAGGCCAAAGCCTCTCTGGCCTGAGCGTAGCGAACACACGAGGGAGGCGATAACCGCCTCCCTTTTTTTTCGACCGGATTTCCAGCAGAGCATCCATGGAGGACCTCGAATCCATCGTCGCCGCAGCGCAGGCTGAATTCGCAGCCTGCACCGACGCCGCTGCGCTGGAAAACGGCAAGGCGCGCTACCTCGGGAAGAGCGGGCGCCTGACGGAGCTTCTTAAGTCGCTCGGCAAGCTGCCGCCGGCGGAGCGGCCCGCGGCGGGCGCGCGCATCAATGAGGCCAAGGCGACGCTGGAAGCCGCGCTGGAGCGCCGCCGCGGCGAGCTTTCCGACGCGAAGCTCGAGCAGCAGCTCGCCGCAGACGCGCTCGATGTCTCGTTGCCCGGTCGCGGCGTCGGCGTTGGCGGGCTGCACCCGGTGACGCGCACGCTGCAGCGGATCGAAAGCCTGTTCCATTCGCTCGGCTTCGCGGTCGCCGACGGGCCGGAGATCGAGGACGATTTCCATAACTTCACCGCGCTCAACATGCCGGAGAACCATCCGTCGCGCTCGATGCACGACACGTTCTACGTCGAGGGCGGGAAGGTCTTGCGCACGCACACCTCGCCGGTCCAGGTGCGCTACATGGAAACGCACAAGCCGCCGATCAAGATCATCGCGCCGGGCCGCGTCTACCGCGTCGACAGCGACGCGACGCACTCGCCGATGTTCCACCAGGTCGAGGGCCTGTGGATCGACGAGAACGTGACCTTCGCCGACTTGAAAGGCGTATTCACCGATTTCCTGCGCAGGTTCTTCGAGCGCGACGACCTGAAGGTGCGCTTCCGCCCATCGTTCTTCCCGTTCACCGAGCCTTCCGCCGAGATCGACATGGGCTTCGGCGACGGCTGGCTGGAGATTTCCGGCGCGGGCCAGGTGCATCCGAACGTGTTGCGCGCGGTGGGCATCGATCCCGAGCGCTATCAGGGATTCGCTTTCGGCATGGGCCCGGACCGCCTGGCGATGCTGCGCTACGGCGTCGATGATCTGCGGTTGTTCTTCGAGAACGATCTGCGGTTTTTGAGGCAGTTCGCGTGATCGTCCGGCTGCCATGAAATTCTCCGAGCATTGGCTGCGCACGCTGGTCGATCCGCCGATCGACAGCAAGACGCTGGCGGAGCGCATGACGATGGCCGGGCTCGAGGTCGAGGAGCGCGCGAGCGCCGCGCCGCCGTTCCATGGGGTCGTCATCGGGCGCGTGCTCGCGGTCGCACAACACCCTAACGCCGATCGGCTGACCGTGTGCCAGGTCGACGCAGGCCGAGGCGCGCCCCTGTCGATCGTCTGCGGCGCGCCCAATGCCGCAACCGGGATCACCGTGCCCTGCGCCCTCCCCGGCGCCGTGTTGCCCGGCGGGCTCGTCATCCGCAAGACCACGATGCGCGATGTTGAGTCCGAAGGCATGCTTTGCTCGGCGGCCGAGCTCGGTTTGTCCGACGATGCTTCCGGACTCGCCCTGCTCGACGCGGAGCTTCAGCCTGGGACCGATCTCCGCTCGGCGCTCGATCTCGACGACGCGCTCCTCACCCTCAAGCTCACGCCCAACCGTGCCGATTGCCTGTCGCTCGTCGGCATCGCCCGCGAAATCGCGGCGATTACCGGCGCGCCACTGAAGGCGCCGCCCGCCGTGTCGGTCAAGGCCGGCACGAAGGCGACCCGCCGCGTCCGCGTCGAGGACACCATTGCGTGCCCGCGCTTCTGCGGTCGACTGATCGCGGGCATCGAGCCCAGGGCGCCGACGCCGGAGTGGATGCGGCGGCGGCTCGAGCGCTCCGGCATCCGCTCGATCTCGGCGGTCGTCGACGTCACCAACTACGTGATGCTCGAGCTGGGCCAGCCGCTGCACGCGTACGACGACGGCGAGCTGGAAGGCGACATGGTCGTGCGCTTTCCTCGCCGGGGCGAGAAGCTCACGCTGCTCAACGGCCAGACGCTCGAACTCGACCCGGACGTGCTGCTCGTCGCCGACGAGAAGAAGCCGCTGGGGCTCGCCGGCATCATGGGCGGCGAGCACAGCGGCATCGGTGACGCGACGCGCAACGTCTTTCTCGAGGG
>VBCL01000264.1 GCA_005888865.1 Betaproteobacteria bacterium
CGATCGGCAGATTGAGCTTGCGCTCCTTGAGCTCGCGTATCCCGTCCTCGGTCTTGGCGTAGATCTCGGCCGGATTCATCCATGGACCCCCGATGCTCCGCGCGGCGGCGGCCGTGCGAGCATTTCTGCCCTTCATTATAGACGACCGCAGGCCGCTGCCGAGCGTGCGACAATTCGCCGCTTGCGTGAAACCCGGGATCTCGATGCTGGATCGCTTCGACCGCGCACTGCTCAAGGCGAATCGCTGGACGCTGATCGTCATTCTGGCGGCGATGGCCACGATGGTGTTCGTCAACGTGGTGTTGCGTTTCACCACGGATCGGTCCCTGCTGTGGGTCGAGGAAGTGTCGCGGTACCTGATGATCTGGCTGACGTTTCTCGGGGGCGGGCCGGTGCTGCGCTACGGCGGGCACCTGGGCATCGACACGCTGCAGGAAGTGCTGCCACGGCACGCGGGTGCGGTCCGGGCCGCGATCTTCGCCATGCTGCTCGGGTTCTTCGTGTTCATGGTGTGGGTTGGTCTGCGCTACGCGGCGTTTGCCTGGGCGCAGACGACGCCGGTCATGCAGATTCCGATCGGCGCCGTGTATCTCGCGATGCCGATCGGGTTCACGCTGATGATCCTGCATCTGCTGCTGATGGCAGGGCCCTATGTTCGACGGCGGGCGTTGCTCGCCGACGGAGAGTTCGACGCCGACGCCGCAAAGTTATGATCGGGACGCTCTTCATCGCGTGCACGTTGCTGCTTGCCCTCGGCGTGCCGGTTGCGTTCGCGCTCGGCGTCGGGACGCTCGCCGCGATGCTCGTCAACGGCAACCTGTCGCTGCTTGCGTTGCCGAAGACGATGTTTTCCGGCATCGACGTATTCGCCCTGCTGGCGGTGCCTTTCTTCATCCTCGCCGCGGAGTTGATGACCGGAGGCGCGCTGTCTGAAGTGCTGCTTCGGTTCGCCTCGCAATTCGTCGGCCGTTTCCGCGGCGGCATGGGCCACACCAACATCCTGACGCTGACCTTCTTCTCGGGGATTTCCGGCTCCGCACTCGCCGACGCCGCGGGGCCGGGCGCGATCATGATCCGGATGATGAGGGACGACGGCTACAAGCCCGAGTACGCGGCTGCGCTCACTGCTGCGACCTCGATCCTCGGGCCGATCATTCCCCCGTCGATCAGCATGATCATCTACGCGCTCGCCTATCCCGACGTCAATCTCGTCGGCCTGCTGATCGCGGGCGTGCTCCCGGGCATCGTGATCGCGCTCGCCATGGCGATCATCAATCACGTGGTCTCGGTCAGGCGCAATTACCGCGGCTCGACCCGGACCTACGCCTGGCGGGACTACGTCCGCAACACCTGGCGGGCGTTGCCTGCGCTGGCGCTGCCGGCGCTGATCCTGGGCGGGATCGCGTCGGGCGCGTTCACGCCCACCGAAGCCTCGGTCATAGCGGTGTTCTACGCGCTGTTCGCGGGTCGCGCGATCTATCGCACGCTCGAGTGGACGATGCTGCCCGGCATCCTGGCGAGGTCGGCGTTGATGACCGCCTCGGTGCTCATCATCGTCGCCATGTCGGCGGCGTTCGCATGGGTCCTGACGATCTCGCGCGTGCCGCAGGACTTGACGGCATTGATCGTCGGCATGCAGCTCTCGCCGCTCGCGTTCCTGCTCGCCGTCAATGCGCTGCTGCTCGCGTTCGGCATCTTCATCGAGCCGTTGCCGGGGATTGTCGTGCTGGTGCCGATCCTGGCGCCGATTGCGCACGCGCTCGGGATATCCGACCTGCAATTCGGCATCATCGTCATCGTCAACCTGACGATGGGGATGCTCACGCCGCCCGTCGGCGGCCTGCTCTTCGTGACGTCGGTGGTCGCCCGGGTCCCGCTCGCCAGAATGATCGGCGAGCTCTGGCCATTTCTCTGGGCGCAGATCGGCGTGCTGCTCCTGCTGTCGCTTTTCCCGTCGATCAGTACGCTGCTGCCGGCGCTGTTCGGCTATCGCTAGCAGCGAGATCAGACCGCCAGCCGCTCGCGGGACCCGCGGCCGCTGGGCACCCCGGTCATCGTGCTGAGCCGCAGTGACTCCGGCGCTGGGGGCGCAAGCGCGTCGTCGAGCGGGTCCCGGCTCGCGGCGGCGACTCAACCCACGAGTCGCCGCGCACGAGCCACCCGCTTACGACGACTGCGCCCCCTGATGCGCCTTCCGTCACCGCGGCTCAGCGCGCCTCATGCGCGAGAGCAGCGGCGAGTGCCCGGCGAAGCGCCCGTGCGCCGCGCGGACCGTCACGGGTGGCGCGGCGAGGGAGTCGTGAGTTGACTCCCGATGCCGCGCCGGGACCCGTAGGTGCGCGGGTTGCGGCGTTCGGGCGCGAAGCGGGCGTTCGCCGCTGCCTCAACGATAGTTCCGGATACGGTCGATGTTCGCCTGGCCGAAACGCTTGGCGAAATCCGCATACGCCGGCGCAAGGGCCGCCTGGAATTTCGCCTTGTCGACGTTTTCCGCAACGATCATTCCTTTGGCGCGCAGATCGGCGACGGCCTTGCGCTCGTCCTCGTCGACGCGCGCGCGATTGGCCCTGACGCCTTCCTTCGCGGCTTCGAGAAATGCCCGCTTGTCGGCGTCCGAGAGCGAGTCCCAGCGCGCCTTGTTCATGAGAAACACCGCAGGCGAATAGACGTGGCCGGTGAGCGTCAGATACTTCTGCACCTGGTCGAGCTTCGCCGCCTCGATCACCGAGAGCGGGTTCTCCTGTCCGTCGACCGTGCCCTGCT
>VBCL01000109.1 GCA_005888865.1 Betaproteobacteria bacterium
CACGCCGTTGACCAAGTTGCGCCTTGCAGCGGCGATGCTCGAGGACGGTTCCAACGAGGAACTCCAGCAGAGCATGACCCGCAACATCGAGGCTATCGACGCGACCATCGGCCAGTTCCTCGACTTCGCGCGCGCCGGCGAAGGCGAAAGTGCGCAACCGGGCGATCTCGCTAGGCTGCTGCGCGCCATTGCCGCCGACTTCAGAGCGCAGGGGCATGCGGTCGCCGAGAAGCTCGAGACCTTACCCGGTTTCGCCTTCCGGCCGGTGGCGATGCGACGGCTGATCGTCAACCTGCTGGAGAACGCGGTGCGTCACGCGGGCCAAGGCATCGCCGTGCATTGCGCTCGTGATCACGGGACAGTTCACTTCTCGGTGTTGGATCGCGGACCGGGCATTCCAATGTCCCAGGCGGAGAAGGCGAAGCAGCCGTTTTCACGTCTCGACCGCGATTCGGCGAAGCCCGGCGCCGGGCTTGGGCTCGCCATCGTCGATCGGATCGCCAAGCTCCACGGCGGCACGCTGGAGCTCCTCGCGCGCGACGGAGGCGGTTTGGAGGCGCGGGTGTCGCTGTCGATCGGGCCGGAGCGAACCCCCGGCTATTGATTTACTGGTGACGCCGGGTCGAGCAGCAGCGCCGCGACGTCGCGGATCTGCTGCTCGGAGAGGATGCCCTTGTAACCAAAACGCGGCATGTTGGAGCACGCGGCGAAGGCCTCGGAGTTGTAGATCTTTCCATAGGTATAGCGTTGCGTCTCGGCGCTGTTCCCGTGGAGCTTGAGATACTGATACAGGCTCGGTCCGATGGTGCCGAACGACAGCTCGGTCTTCGAGAGCTGATGGCAGGCGTAGCAGTTCGCGCCCACGGGTCCGTTGGGATCGTCGGAGAATTGCCTGCCGCGACCCTCCTGCGCGATCTTCTCGCCGTTCTTCCAGTCGCCGAGAAGCTTCCCGTCGGCCGGATAGCGAAGCGTTGCGAGATTCGCCTGCTCGATCTTCGAGGCCGTCTCCTTCGCCAGGGGCTTGCCTGCCGCCGCGCTGCACGCGCGCTGGGTGTCGTCCTGCTCCAGGCGGTCGAGGCCCGCCTGGCCGGCCGGCTTGAACGAGGCCTTGAGCGACGCCGCCGCTTTGGCGGTGAGCTCCTCATCCCCGGCGGTCGTGGCGCACCCCGCAGCGATGATGGCGACGAGCGCAACGATCGGGAGTCCCGTAGTTCGACGCACTGTGCTCTTCGCCGCTCAGCGCTTGATCGCCGGCGCCGCAAACGGCGCGCCGTTGGCGTTATGCGCCAGAAACATCGTCAGCGCGATCGCCGCTTCGGAGCCGTAGACGAGCTCGGGAAACCGCTGCTGGCGGAAGCAGTCGTAGAGCCGCCACTCGAAGCTGCGCAACTCGCCCTGCGATACGCGGTAGGCCGGCCACGTCGTGTATGCCTTCTGCGCACCCTCGGTGGTCACGAGGTTCGGCAGATCCTGCAGGCGGATGCGCTTGCCTTCGTCGCCATGGCAGGTCGCGCAGGCGAAGTCGTGCGTGCCGCCGCGATAATAGAAGATCTTCTCGCCGACGCGATACGCCTCGATCTCCTTCGGGTGGCGCATCGGGACGTTCATTTTCACGCCTCGCGATTCGGAAGTGACATAGGCCGTCAGCGCCTCGAGATCGGATCTCGCGGCGTTGCCGTTGCCGAAGGGATTCTTCTGCGCCTCGGCCT
The DNA here is from genome assembly GCA_005888865.1 of Betaproteobacteria bacterium. Lineage (GTDB taxonomy): Bacteria > Pseudomonadota > Gammaproteobacteria > Burkholderiales > Casimicrobiaceae > PALSA-1003. The sequence goes on from VBCL01000109.1 coordinate 1,710, forward strand.
CGGTGAACCCCTGCAGCTTCACCATGCACCCTACGAGGCGCGATTCGAGATCCAGCACGCGATCGGTGTCCGCGAAGTAGCGCGGCAACCCTGCATAGGCTCCCTTGACTACGCCGGGCCCCAAACCCAGGTCGCAACCTTCCAGCGACGCATGCTTCGGGCCGCGCGGCTCCTTCCACAGCGCTTCGCCGCGGATCTCCCACAGCTCGGCAGGATTTCCGTCCTGCAACGCCGCGCGGTACTTGGCGATCTCGTCGGTCGTCGAGCCCTGGGCCATCGCGGCCGACGCGATCGCCACCGCGATCAGCGCGAGCTCGGCGCGTAACCCGATCACGCAATCACCGCTTCGCGGTCATGCAATCACCGCTTCGTCGGTGCGCTTGTCGCCGTGGTTGTCGACCCACGTCACGATGATCTTGTCGCCCTTCGCACCGCCCTTGAACTTGAACGACAGGAACGGATTCTTCGATATCGCAGTTCCCCACTGGGCCGAGAGGACCGTCTTGTCGTTCCACGTCACCGTGACGTTGTCGATGAACCAGGCGGGGATAACCTGACCCTTCGCATCCTTGCGCTGCCCGGTTTCCATCTCGTGGCTCATGAGCACCTTGACCTCGGTCGAATCACCGACGCTGCTGGCGCGGATTTTCATCGGATCGGCCATGTCATCCCCCGCAGCCGCCCAAAGTGACCTTGATTTCCTTGGTCGCGACATAGGATTTGCCGTCGGCCTTGACCAGCGCGTAGACCTTCGAGGTCTGCGCCATCTTGACGCGGGTCGAGAGCGCCGGCTCGGTTCCAGGAGGAATATCGAAGACGGCGGCCAGGGGATTCGGGTTTTTCTCGATCAGGATCGCGATCGACTGGGTCTTCGCGATGTTGCTCACCACGCCGATCGGGACCACAGCCCCGTTCTCGGCGATCTCGGGCGTCTGTGCGAACACGATGTCGGTGCTTTGCGCGGGCTCGACCGCCCCCAGGGCCTTCAGCGCCTCGCCGAGGTCATGCGTATCGAACGCGGCCTTGTTCCAGGCCTGCGCCCGCGCACTGCCAGGCTTCAACCACCCAGCCGCGACGAGCGCGGTGAGCACGATCGCGCTTCCGCCGGACCTGAGGAGCGTTCTGCGCTTGACGCGATAACCGAGTGAATGGTGCACGTGGGCCTCCAGTCGCGCATTGTAATACCGGATCGCGTAACCGGAGGCCAGCACCTGCGGCGACGCCGACGTTGGCGTCGCCCGAAGCTTCAACTCCCGCGGCTCAAGAGATTCCGCGGTTCTTAGTGGATTGTCGCGGACGTCAGAAAACGAACCACTGCTCCGGATCTCAACAGGAATGCACCGTCGCCGACATATTCGGCGCCGTCGAGCTCTTCGCGAACGAACGTGACCTCGGTCTCACCGAGCTTGAGCTCCATCACCACGTCGTCAGCGACCGTCGATTCATCCGGCACGCGCAGATATCCGGTCTCGAAGACGATCCCGTTGACCTGCACGAATTCCGCACCGCGCATCGCTTCCGTCAAAGATATCGAAGTGGCCGTCATGGGCTTCCTTGGGCGCCCCCTGAATGAGGCGCTTGAGGGTTAGATGCGCTCACCCAGGGCCGGTTCAAGACCACGAGTCCAGGAGTGAGACGGCGCGTGCGCGCCATTCACGCAAGACGGACGCGCGACTTCCCGTTATTCCCAGTTGCGGTTGGGATGCCGTCCTAGGACGGGCGCCGACAGGGCAGCGACGGCTGCTGGGTTCCCTCGGGTTGCCTCATGTTCCCTGCACCGCTGCGACCAACTCGCGGACGAAGTTGGGCAGCGCGAAGGAGGCGCGATGCATGTCGCCGTTGTAGTACTGGAGATCGCGAACCGCGCGCTGTGCAATCCTGCGATTGACGTCGAGAGGCGTCAGGTACGCGGGGTTGAGCGTCGCCGACGCGAAGGCCATCATCCACAGCCCGCCGTAGAGCGGGACGCTGACCAGATATGGCGCGACGACTGCGAACGCCGAGCGCAGATTGGCGAGGCCCGCACGGATGCGATCGGGGTGCGCCACCGGCGAGGCGATGTGCAACGTCATCGCGCCGGTCGGATTGAGCCTCGAGGCGCAGGCGCGATAGAAGTCGGCCGTATACAGCGCCTCCGACGGGCCACCGGGGTCGGTCAAGTCGAGCACGATCAGATCGTAGGACTCGGTCGCGCGGCGCACGAAGGCGAACCCGTCCTCCAGCTTGATCGCCAGGCGCGGGTCAGCGAACGCTCCCCGATGGACCGCGCGGAAGTATTTGCGGGCGATGTCGATCACGGCGAGGTCGATTTCGACCAGCGTCACCGACTTCATCGTCGGGTACTTGAGAAGCTCCTCCGCCGAGCCGCCGTCTCCACCCCCGATGATGAGCGCCTTCTCGGGCGCTGGATGCGTGATCGCCGCGGTATGAACCAGGTTCTCGTGATAGAAGAACTCGTCCTTCTCCGAGGTCATGAAGTGACCATCGAGCCGGAACAGGGTGCCGAACGGCGCGGTGTCATGCACCTCGACCGTCTGGAACGGAGACTGGAAGCGCTCGAACTCGCGTGCCGAGCGGACGAAATACCCCAGGTCAGCGGTGAGATACTCGGTCAGCAGCCCGGGCTCTATGTCGCCACCGGGCTTCCGATCAGGCATCGCTGCCCCCGCGATGGATCGCCTGGAACTTCGTGTGCTGCGGGGCGAGCGCGTCCTGCATGCTGCGGAACAGCCGCTCCGCCTTGGCTGTGTTGTCGGTCGTGTAGTTGCAGACGTAGACGTCGATCGTCACGAAGCCGTGTTCGGGCCAGGTGTGGATCGCGAGATGCGACTCCGCGAGCAACACCGTGCCGGTGACGCCCTGCGGCTCGAACTGGAAGAAGCGATCGCCGACGATAGTCATACCGGATGCCTCGGAAAGGCGCAGGCACAACGCTCGCAATGGCTCCGCACGCGTCATCTCCGGCATTGCGGCCGGGCAGCCATACCATTCCCCGAGCAGATGGATGCCGTCCATTGTTGTTCTCCCCCAGCGTCATAAAGCCTGGTTTCAGTTCCGTGAAACTCGATATTATTGCCCAAAATCGATGCCTAGGCGATAATTTTAACGCTTTGCAGCAAGCGTTACGCGGATCCAAGGTTTTCCGCCGGCGCGAAAACCGCGCTTTCAATCTTGCACTGCTCCCACCAGCTCCTTCTACCATGAACGCACCGACCACCGCGCCGACGCGTGCCGCTCCCGCGGGCAGGCCCGGCGTCGATACCGCGCTGCTCGCCAACGCCATCCGCGCCCTGGCGATGGATGCTGTGCAGGCGGCCAACTCCGGTCATCCGGGAATGCCGATGGGGATGGCCGAAGTCGCGGTCGCGCTCTGGGATCGTCATCTCCGCCACAACCCGGCGAATCCGCATTGGGCGGATCGCGACCGCTTCGTACTCTCCAACGGCCACGGCTCGATGTTGCAGTATGCGCTGCTGCATCTGACCGGATACGCGCTGCCGATCGAAGAGCTGAAGCGCTTCCGCCAGTTGCACTCCAAAACGCCAGGACATCCCGAGCTCGGCGTGACGCCCGGTGTGGAAACGACGACCGGCCCACTCGGACAGGGACTCGCCAACGCGGTGGGAATGGCGTTGGCGGAGAAGCTTCTCGCGGCGGAATTCAACCGCGACAGTCACCGAATCGTCGATCATCGCACCTATGTCGTGGTCGGCGACGGCTGTCTCATGGAGGGGATATCGCACGAGGCGTGTTCGCTGGCAGGGACGTTGGGCTTGAGCAAGCTGACCGCGTTCTACGACGACAATGGCATCTCGATCGACGGCGAGACCAAGGGCTGGTTCACCGACGATACACCGCGTCGCTTCGAGGCTTATGGCTGGCATGTCATCCCCGGAGTCGACGGGCACGACGTCGAAGTGGTCGACGCGGCGATCCGCGAGGCGCACGCCGTCGCCGATCGCCCGACGCTCATCTGCTGCAAGACGATCATCGGCAAGGGATCACCGAACCGCGCCGGCAGCGAGCTCGCCCACGGCCAGGCGCTAGGTGAGAAGGAAGTTGCCGCCACGCGCGAGGCGCTGGGCTGGCACTATCCTCCGTTCGAGATTCCGCGAGCGGCGTACGACGGCTGGGATGCGCGCAAACGCGGCGCGCAGATCGAGAGCGATTGGAGCGAGCGCTTCGCGGCGTACAGGGCGGAGCATCCTGAGCTCGCGGCCGAGTTCGAGCGGCGCCTGCGCGGCCGATTGCCCGATGCGCTGGCGGGGAGCGCCGCGGCCTTTGTAGCCCGGCAGGCCGCGAAGGCCGAGTCGATCGCCACCCGCAAGGCGTCGCAGCAGGCGCTCGAAGCGCTGGGGCCCGTGTTGCCGGAACTGATCGGCGGCGCCGCCGATCTCACTGGATCGGTGTTCACCAACTGGTCAGGCAGTCGGACGGTGACGGCCACGAGCCCGGGCAACTACGTGAACTTCGGCGTGCGCGAGTTCGCCATGAGCGCGATCGCCAACGGCCTCGCGGCGCACGGCGGATTCATACCCTACGTCGGTACGTTCCTGACCTTTTCCGACTATGCGCGCAACGCCGTGCGGCTGGCGGCGCTCATGAAGTTGCGGACGATCTTCGTCTACACGCACGACTCGATCGGGCTGGGTGAAGACGGGCCGACGCATCAGCCGATCGAGCACGCCTCCGCGCTACGCTTGATTCCGCATCTCGACGTGTGGCGTCCCTGCGACACGGTCGAGTCGGCGGTGGCGTGGCTGCGCGCCATCGAGCGCGCGAACGGCCCGTCCTGTCTGCTATTCAGCCGCCAGAACGTTCCGTTCCAGGCCCGTGAACCCTCGCAGATCGACGCGATCAGCCGTGGCGGTTACGTGTTGGCAGACTGGGGCGGGACCGCCGCTCGACGCGTCGTCATCGTCGCTACCGGGTCGGAAGTCGCGCTGGCGATGGGCGCACGCGACGCGCTCGCCAGCGAAGGGATCGCCGTGCGGGTGGTATCGATGCCGTGCACCAGCGTCTTCGATCGTCAGGATGGCGCCTACCGTGACTTTGTACTTCCGCGCGGCGTGCCACGCGTTTCGGTTGAAGCCGGAGTGACCGACTACTGGCGCAAGTACGTGGGCCTCGAGGGCGCGGTGGTGGGGATCGATACCTTCGGCGAGTCCGCTCCGGCGGGCGTCCTGTTCAAGCACTTCGGCTTTACTGTCGACAACGTCGTCACCGCGGTACGGAGCGTGATTTAACCGGGTGGGATAACCTTTCGAGAGGAAGCACTCATGACCATCAAAGTCGCGATCAACGGCTACGGCCGCATCGGTCGCAATATCCTTCGCGCGCATTACGAAGACGCAAAGAAGCACGATCTTTCCATCGTCGCCGTCAACGATCTGGGCAGCCCCGAGACCAACGCCCATCTGACCCGCTACGATACGGTGCACGGGAAGTTTCCGGGCAAGGTGGAGGTCGATGGCGACGCGCTGGTGGTCAACGGCGACCGCATCAAGGTACTCGCGATGCGCAGCCCCGCGGAACTTCCATGGACCGCGCTCGGCGTAGACGTCGTCCTCGAATGCACGGGACTGTTCACGACCAAGGACAAGGCCTCGGGACACCTCAAGGGCGGCGCGAAGAAGGTGATCATTTCCGCGCCGGGCGGCAAGGACGTCGACGCGACGGTGGTGTACGGCGTCAACCACGGCACGCTCAAGGCGTCGCACACGGTGATTTCCAATGCGTCGTGCACCACCAATTGCCTGGTGCCGCTGGTGAAGCCGCTCCACGACAAGATCGGCGTCGTGAATGGCTTGATGACGACGATTCACTCCTACACCAACGACCAGGTGCTGACCGACGTCTACCACGAGGACCTGCGCCGTGCCCGCTCGGCGACGATGAGCATGATCCCGACCAAGACCGGCGCCGCGGCGGCGGTCGGCCTGGTGCTGCCCGAGCTCAACGGCAAGCTCGACGGCTACGCGATCCGGGTGCCCACCATCAACGTCTCCATCGTCGACCTGTCGTTCATCGCCGCTCGCGACACGACCGTCGACGAGGTCAACGCGATCATGAAGAGCGCTTCGGAATCGGGGCCACTCGCGGGCCTGCTCGGTTACAGCACGGGCCCGCTGGTATCGGTCGACTTCAACCACGACGCACGGTCGTCGGTGTTCGACGCGACGCTGACCAAGGTTTCCGGGCGGCTCGTCAAGGTGTCGTCCTGGTACGACAATGAGTGGGGCTTCTCCAACCGGATGCTCGATGCGACGATGGCGCTGATGGCTGCGAAGTAATAACGATCATGGCCAACCCGTTTACTGCGCAGCCGGCAGCGGTCGGAGAGAGCTACGGCGAGCATCTCGCCTTCGCCTTGGCATTCGGCGCCCGGATGGCTATGGGCGGTCTCGCCGCGATCGTCCACGCCGTGTTCCCGTTCCTGTTCATCACGACCGCAAGCCGGACGCTCGACGAGCTGAGTGCGCGTCGCGATCGTGGTGCACGTCGGACGCCCAGTTGAGTTCGAGGACGCGATGACGTCGTTCAAGCGCATGGCCGAATGCGGTCTCGCTGGCAAGCGCGTGTTCATCCGCGCCGACCTCAACGTCCCGCAGGACGACGCGGGCGCGATCACGGACGACACGCGCATTCGCGCATCGATTCCCTGCATCCGTGCCGCGCTCGATCAGGGCGCCGCGGTCATGGTCACCTCGCACCTCGGTCGACCGAGCGAAGGTAGATTCAGCGCTGCCGATTCGCTCGCGCCCATCGCGAAGCGCCTCTCCGAGCTCCTCGGCCGGGAGGTGCCGCTGATTCGCGACTGGGTCGACGGCGGGGACTGGCACGCGAGTCTCAAGCCCGGCAAGATCGTGCTGCTCGAGAACTGTCGCTTCAACGTTGGCGAGAAGAAAAACGACGAAACGCTCGCACGGAAAATGGCGCGCCTGTGCGACGTCTACGTCAACGATGCTTTCGCAACCGCGCATCGCGCCGAGGCGACCACTCAGGGCATCGCGCGGTTCGCGCCCATCGCCTGCGCCGGACCGCTGCTTGCGGCCGAGCTCGACGCGCTCGGTCGCGCGCTGGCGAGCCCGAAGAGGCCGTTGGTCGCGATCGTCGGTGGTGCCAAGGTTTCGACCAAGCTCACCGTTCTCAAGGCGCTGGCCGCCAAAGTCGATGCGCTGGTCGTCGGGGGTGGCATCGCCAATACCTTCATCCTTGCCGCAGGAGGGCAGATCGGCAAGTCGCTGGCCGAGGCCGACCTCGTCGGCGAGGCCAAGTCGATCCTGGCTGCGTTCCCCGGCAAGGTGCCGGTGCCTGTCGACGTCGTCGTTGCACGAGAGTTCGCAGCCACCGCAACGCCGAGCATGAAATCGCTCGACGCCGTCGATGCCGGCGATATGATCCTCGACATCGGACCGCGCAGCGCGGAGGCGCTCCGTTCCCTCGTTGCGGGCGCCGGTACGGTCGTCTGGAACGGTCCAGTGGGTGTCTTCGAGTTCGACGCCTTCGCCGGCGGCACGAAGGCGCTGGCTCACGCCATCGCGGGGTCGAAGGCCTTTTCCATCGCGGGAGGCGGCGACACGATCGCCGCGATCAACAAGTTCGGCGTCGCCGATCGCATCGGGTACATTTCGACTGCGGGCGGCGCGTTCCTCGAGTTTCTCGAGGGCAAGACGTTGCCCGCGGTAGCGGTCCTGGAGCAACGCGGCTCGCCATGAGACCGGTCGCAGTTCGCGTTCGACCGCACCATACGCACGTCGGCGCGAGCGATCGCCCGGTCTCGCGCGGCTTGCGATTCGCAGCGCAGTTCACACGGTGGTCGAACGCGCACTGAAACGCTAGAGGTGGAAATGGAACGCGCCACCAAGATCGTCGCCACACTCGGCCCTGCGAGCAGCTCGCAGGACGTGCTCACCCGAATGCTGGCCGCGGGTGTCGACGTCGTGCGGCTTAATTTCTCCCACGGCACGGCCAGCGACCACCAGGAGCGCGCCCGACTCGTGCGCGATGCCGCAACCGCGCTCGGCAGGGAAGTGGCGATCATGGCCGATCTCCAGGGACCGAAGATCCGGGTCGGCAAGCTCGCCAACGGCAAGGTCGCGCTCAAGACCGGCCAGACCTATATTCTCGACGCCGATTGCGAGCTCGGCAACGAGGAGCGCGTGGGGCTGGACTACAAGGAGCTGCCGCGCGACGTCGAGCCCGAAGCGGTGCTCCTGCTCGACGACGGCCTGATTCGCTTGCGCGTGGAGTCGGTGCTCGGGAACCAGATCACCACCCGGGTCGAGGTGGGCGGGGTCCTGTCGAACAACAAGGGGATCAACCGCATGGGAGGCGGACTGACCGCACCCGCGTTGACCCCCAAGGACATGGACGACATGAAAACGGCGGTCGCGATCGAGGCCGACTACATCGCGATCTCGTTTCCCAAGAACAAGGAAGACATGTACATGGCGCGCCAGCTTCTGCGTGCCGCGGGCGGTAAAGCGTTGCTGGTGGCCAAGATCGAACGTGCCGAGGCGATCACCGCCCTCGAGGAGATCATCGATGCGTCCGATGCGATCATGGTGGCGCGCGGCGACCTGGCGATCGAGGTGGGCAATGCCGCCGTGCCGGGACTGCAGAAACGGATGATCCGACTCGCGCGCGAGCGCAACAAGATCACCATCACCGCCACGCAGATGATGGAATCGATGATCGTGAACCCGGTGCCGACGCGTGCCGAGGTGTCCGACGTGGCCAACGCAGTGCTCGACGGCACCGACGCCGTCATGCTGTCGGCGGAGACCGCAGCGGGTCGCTATCCGGTCGAGACGGTCGAGGCGATGAGCCAGATCTGCGCCGAAGCCGAGAAGTTCGAGGAGGTGAAGCTCGAAAGCGATTTTCTCAACCGGACGTTTACCCGGATCGACCAGTCGGTGGCGATGGCCGCCCTGTTCACCGCGTACCATCTGCGCGTCAAGGCGATCGCCGCGCTGACGCAATCCGGATCGACGGCGCTGTGGATGTCTCGCCACAATTGCGGCTGCCCGATCTTCGCGCTCACCCCCGAAGTGCCCGCCCAGCGCAAGATGGCGCTGTACCGGAACGTGAGGACGTTCTATCTCGAGCAGAGCAACGACCGCGAGGGCGTGCTGCGCGCCGCCGAGGATCTTCTGCTGGCGAAGGGTCAGGTGCAATTCGGCGACCTGATCGTGCTGACCAACGGCGAGCCGATGGGCAAGTCCGGCGGCACCAACGCCCTCAAGATCGTGCGCGTGGGCGAGCACCGTTAGGCGCAGCAAGCCATACCATGAGCGGCAATAGGCACGCCCTGCGCAGGATCCTGGATTCCGGCGTTGTGCGGCCGGTGCTTTTCATCGCCGGGCTTTTCGTGCTGTGGGAAGCGGTCATCGACATCTTCCGCATTCCGCCGTATCTGATCCCGGCGCCGCTCGCCGTCGTCAAGCAGCTCGGCGCCGAGTGGCCGCGGCTGTTGAGCGAAAGCCTGGTGACCACGTACGCGACGCTCGGCGGCTTCGCGCTGTCGATCGCCTTCGGCATTCCCATCGCCGTGTGGATCGCCTACTCGCGCACCGTCGAAAGCTACGTCTACCCGCTGCTCGTGTTCTCGCAGAGCGTGCCGAAGATCGCCATCGCGCCCCTCTTCGTCGTCTGGTTCGGATTCGGCATCGTCCCCAAGATCATCGCGGCGTTCATGCTCGGCTTTTTTCCCGTCGTCGTGTCGACGGTCGCAGGCTTCAAGTCGATCGAACCCGACATGCTCGACCTGGCGCGCTCGATGAAGGCCTCCAGGCTGCAGACGTTCCTGCACATCAGCCTGCCGCAGGCGCTCCCGTCGATCTTCGCCGGTCTCAAGGTATCGGTGACGCTCGCGGTGGTCGGTGCCGTGGTCGGCGAATTCGTCGGGTCGAACTCCGGGATCGGGTACCTGCTTCAGATCGCGAACGGCAACTTCGACCTGCCGCTGATGTTCGCGGCGCTGACAGTGCTCTCGCTGATCGGGGTCCTGCTCTTCGTCGCCATCGATATCGTCGAGCGCCTGATGATTCCCTGGCACGCGTCGCACCGCGCCGATTTTACGGCCACCGCATAGGCCACCATCCAAGGAGGGACTTCATGTTCAGGAAAGCCGTCTGGCTCACCGCGATGGCGATCGTCGGAATGTTGTCGGCGTCGTCCCTACCGGCGTCGGCGCAGGGCAAGGACAAGGTCGTCCTCCTGCTCAACTGGTACGTCTACAGCGAGCACGCGCCGTTGTTTCTCGGCAAGGAGCGCGGCTACTTCGATCAGGAAGGCATCGACCTCGACATCCAGGAGGGTCGCGGCTCGGGCGTGACCGTCCAGGCCGTCGCGGCAGGAACGGCGACCTTTGGCTACGCCGACGTGCCGACCATGATCAAGGCGGCGTCGAAGGGGGCGCCGGTCACCGCCGTGGGCGTCGCGCTGCAGACCTCCCCGATGTCGGTGATGGGCTTCGCCGAGAAGAATATCCGCAAGCCGGAGGACATCAAGGGCAAGACGGTCGCGATCACGCCCGGCGATTCGATGTCGCAGATCTGGCCGTTGTTCCTCAAGAAGACCAACCTCAAGGAAGGCGATTTCAAGCAGGTCGCCGGCGACGCGCAGACCAAGCTCAACGCCGTGATCAACGGGCAGGCGGATATTCTGCTCGGTTACGTGATGGACCAGGCGATCAAGCTCCAGGACGCGACCCACAAGCCGATCTATCCGATCCGCTTCGCCGACTACGGCATCAACATGGTGAGCTCCGGCATCATCGTCCAGAAGGACGTCCTCAAGACCAAGCCGGATGTCGTCAAGCGTTTCATGCGCGCGGCGACCCGTTCGCTCGAGGAGGCGGCCAAGAATCCCGAGGCCGCCGTCGACGCCATGCTGAAGGCGAATCCGAAATCGGGCGTGAAGGACACGGCGCTCGTCGGCATGAAGGCGACCGCTGGCTTGTACAAGGGGCCCGATAATCCAAACGATCGGCCCTTCCGGGTCGGCGCGAAGAACATGGGCGAGACGCTCCAGCTCCTGGTCGAGTACGGCGGGCTCGACAAGGCGACCGCGGGAAAGGCCGAGGACTACTATACGAACGACTACCTGCCGTGAGCGCCGCCGGGCAGGCGCTGATCCGGCTGGATCGCGTCGCCAAGACTTATGTCACAGCGGATGGTCCGGTCGAATCGCTCAAGCCGCTTTCGTTCGAGATCCGCGAAGGCGAATTCATGTCGGTGGTCGGACCGTCGGGCTGTGGCAAGTCCACCCTGCTCAAGCTCGTCGCCGGCCTGCTGCCCGCCTCCGCCGGCGAGATCGTGCTGAACGGCGAGCGCGTCGCGGGCCCGCCGGACGACGTCGGCATCGTGTTCCAGAGCCCGGTGCTCCTCGCGTGGCGAAGCGTCATCGACAATGTCATGCTTCAGATCGAGCTGCGCGGCCTCGACCCCCGCGCCTACCTCGACAAAGCGAAGGCGCTGCTCGACATGGTCGGCCTGGGCGACTTCCAGCGCAAATTCCCGTGGCAGCTTTCGGGGGGCATGCAGCAGCGCGCATCGATCTGTCGCGCGTTGGTGCACAACCCCGCCGTCCTGCTCATGGACGAGCCTTTCGGCGCGTTGGATGCGATGACGCGCGAGAAGATGAACCTCGAGTTGCAGCGCATCTGGTCGGAGACCAAGAAGACGGTGCTCTTCATCACCCACAGCATCCCCGAGTCGATCTTCCTCTCCGACCGCGTTCTGGTGATGAGCGAGCGGCCGGGCCGTGTCGCCGCGATCTACGACGTGCCACTGGCGCGCCCGCGCAGGCTGTCGCTCATGGGCACGCCCGAGTTCGCCACGCTGGCGCAGACGATCCGCGGTCACTTCTACGCGCAGGGCGCGCTCGACGCCTAGCGGATCGTCGATGACGAACGCGCCGACGTTTCGCATCGCCTCGGTCGAACGCTTCGAACGCCCGGTGCACCTGCGCATTCCGTTCCGCTTCGGCGCCGCGACGGTGCGCGAGTCTTCGCAGGCCTTCGTGCGCGCACGGCTCGAGTTTCCGCGTGGCGTCATCGAGACCGGTGCGGCCGCCGAGATGATGATGCCGAAATGGTTCGACAAGTCGCGGGAGCGCACCGAGGCCGACAACGTCGCGGACCTGCGCGATTCTCTGGCTGCGGCGGCGGAGGCCTACACGGCGGACGCGACACCGCGTTCGGCGTTCGATCACCATGCCGCGCACTACCGCTCGCTATTGCTTGCGGCCGAGGCCGGTCGCTCCAACGCGCTCACGGCCTGCTTCGGTGCTGCGCTCGTCGATCGGGCGGTGCTCGATGCGTTATGCCGGCACGAACGAACATCGTTCATCCCGGGGATCGATGTCGCGGCGCTGACGCCGGACCTGGGCGGTTTCGACTTCTCGTCGTTCCTGCGATCGCTGCAACCACGGAGCGACGTCGCGCTGCGCCACACGGTCGGCTTGCTCGATCCGCTGACCGGGGACGACCTCGAGGCTCGCCTTAGTGACGGTTTGCCCGAGACGCTCGAGGAAGTCATCGCCACCTACCAGCCGCGGTATTTCAAGCTCAAGCTCTCGGGTGACCCTGCCGCCGACCTCGAGCGCATCGGCCGCACCGCGGCAGTCCTGGAGCGGATTGCCGACCCGTACCGGGTCACGCTCGACGGCAACGAGCAATTCGGGGACGTCGACAGCGTCATCGCACTGTGGCGATCGATCACGGTCAGGGGTGCACTGGCGCGGTTCGCGGCGAGTGTGCTCTGGATCGAGCAGCCACTGCCGCGCGATGCGGCGGAGCGGGTTAGCATCGCTTCACTCGCGCGACTGACACCGGTCCTGATCGACGAGTCCGACGCCACGCTCGACGCATTCCCGCGGGCACGTGTTCTTGGCTACACCGGCGTGTCGAGCAAGTCGTGCAAGGGATTCTACAAATCGGTGCTCAACGCCGCGCGCTGTGCTCAATGGAACTCGGCCGGCGGCGCGCCGCGCTGCTTTCTCTCCGGCGAGGATCTCACCGCCCCCGCCGGGCTCGCGCTGCAGCAGGATCTGGCGCTCGTCGGCCTTCTCGGGATAGCGCACGTCGAGCGCAACGGCCATCATTACGTGGACGGCTTCACCGGCCAGGGCGCGAGCGAAGCCGAGCAGGAGCGATTTCTCGCGGCGCACCCCGACCTTTACGCAAGCAGCCGCGGCGCGGTGCGCGTTGCCGTCCGCGAGGGCAAGCTGGGGTTCGCCTCGCTCGACGCTCCGGGCTACGCGTCGCGCGTGCACCCCGACTGGCGATCGCTCGATCCCGCCCGCGCGCTCGCAGACACGGAACATCCTTAGGAGGTGACTGGACGGATGGGCACGAACCAGCACCTCGTCCGTTCGATCGGCGCGATCCGCGCCCAGGGCGGGGTGGCGCTCGCCGACGGTCGCCGGGTCATGCCCGACCCGATCCTCGTGGGGCGCAACGAAATCAAGCTCTCGGCACTCGCCGCGGCCAACGGGCTCGCGCGCTGGACGACCGATCTCGATGCAGCGCTCGGCAATCGCGACGACAGCCTGTACTTCGACGCGGCGTCCACGGGCCTGCGCCCTCAGCTCCTCAAGAAGGCGATCGCCGCGGGCAAGCACATCTACACCGAAAAGCCGATTGCGCCGACACTTTCGCAGGCACTCGAGCTCTACCACCTCGCCCAGGTCGCGGGCATCCGGCACGGCGTGGTGCAGGACAAGCTATGGCTGCCGGGGCTCATCAAGCTCAGGACGCTGGTCGATACCGGTTTCTTCGGCCGGATCCTGTCGGTCCGGGGCGAGTTCGGCTACTGGGTGTTCGAAGGTGACTGGCAGCCTGCACAGCGGCCCTCGTGGAACTATCGCAAGGAGGACGACGGGGGCATCATTGTCGACATGCTCTGCCATTGGCGCTACGTGCTCGATAACCTTTTCGGGGCGGTCAGGAGCGTCTCGTGCATCGGCGCGACGCACATCCCGCAGCGCTGGGACGAGAGAGGGAACATCTATGCCGCGACGGCCGAGGACGCCGCGTACGCCACCTTCGAGCTGGAGGGCCTGCAGGGACCGATCATCGCGCAGCTCAACAGCTCGTGGACAACTCGCGTGCGACGCGACGACCTCGCCACCTTTCACGTCGACGGTACGCACGGCTCCGCTGTCGCCGGGCTGACCGACTGCTGGACCCAACCGCGCGTCAATACGCCCAAACCGGTATGGAACCCGGACGTGCCGCAGACGATCGATTTCTTCGCGACGTGGCAGAAGATGCCCGAGCATCGCGCGTACGACAACGCGTTCAAGGCCGAGTGGGAGCTTTTCATCCGGCACCTTTTCGAAGGCACGCCGTTCCAGTGGAACCTGCTCGAAGGCGCGAAGGGCGTGCAGCTCGCCGAGCTCGGCCACAAGAGCTGGGCCGAGCGGCGCTGGGTCGACCTGCCGCCGCTCCCGGAGTGAGGCGATGACGTCGATTCGTCTCCCGCGCGCCGACGGCACGTCGCGGTCGCATACGCTGCGGCCGCCGCGCGCGTGGTCGCTGCCTCCGGCCGGCGCGCACTTCAACCGGATCGCCTATGCGGCTGCGCACGTCGTCGCCGATCCGCTCTCCAGCGCCGACCCGTGGCTGCAAAGCGCGATCGACTGGGACAGCACGCTCGCCTATCGCTCGTATCTCTGGTCGCTCGGCCTCGGTGTGGCCGAAGCCATGGATACGGCACAACGCGGCATGGGACTCGACTGGCCGGCATCGCTCGAGCTGATCGATCGCTCGCTCGAGCTCGCGCACGCCACGCCCGGTGCGCGGATCGCCTGCGGCGCCGGAACCGATCACCTCGAGCCGCGGCCGTCGACCACCATCGACGAGGTGATTGCCGCCTACGAGCTGCAATGCGAAGCGATCGAGGCTCGCGGCGGGCGCATCGTCCTGATGGCGAGCCGCGCGCTCGCGGCGTGCGCGAGATCGCCCGACGACTACGCCCGCGTGTACCAGCGCATCCTGGGGCAGCTTGCCGAGCCCGCGATCATCCATTGGCTGGGCGATATGTTCGACCCCGCGCTCTCCGGTTATTGGGGTCACGCGGACCTCGACCGCGCGACCGACGTCTGCGTGAATGTTCTCGCGACCAATGCCACCCGGATCGACGGGATCAAGGTCTCGCTCCTCGACAAGAACCGGGAAATCGCCATGCGCCGGCGGCTGCCCCGGGGGATGCGCATGTACACCGGCGACGACTTCAACTTCGCCGAGCTGATCGCCGGCGACGACCATGGCTACTCCGATGCGCTCCTGGGCATCTTCGACCCGATCGCACCCGCGGCGGCGGCGGCGCTTGCGGCGCTGGCCGCCGGGGACCGCGGGCAATTCGATGCCGTCCTCGCGCCGACGGTGCCGCTGTCGCGACACATGTTCCGTGCGCCAACGCGGTTCTACAAGACCGGTGTGGTGTTTCTCGCGTGGCTCAACGGGCATCAGGATCATTTCGTGATGGTAGGCGGCCAGCAAAGTGCGCGGAGTCTTCTGCATCTCACCGAGCTCTTCGAGCTGGCCGATGCGGCGGGGCTGTTGCGCGACCCGGAGCTCGCCTGTGCGCGTATGCGCACTTTGCTTGCCGTGCACGGCTTCGCCGGCTAAGGAACCTAACGGCTTCACGATCTTGCGATGAACCCGCCACCTCGGGAATTGCTGTCGATCAACACCGCGACCGTGCGCAAGCAATGGGGCCTGTCGGAGATCATCGCCGGCTGCGCCCGCCGTGGCATCCGGCAGATCTCGCCGTGGCGCGACCAGGTTGCCGCGGTCGGACTCAAGGAAACCGCGCAGCGGCTGCGAGACGCCGGAGTCCGACTCTCCGGTTACTGTCGCGGCGGAATGTTTCCTGCCTTGGATCGTGCCGGGCGCAAGGCCGCGCTCGACGACAACAAGCGCGCAGTCGACGAGGCGCTAATGCTGGAGGCGCCTTGCCTGGTCCTCGTCGTCGGAGGGTTGCCCAAGGATGCCGGAGGCCGCATCGCGTCCAAGGATCTCCCCGGCGCGCGGGCAATGGTTCGCGATGGGATCGGCGAGCTCCTCGAGCACGCGCGCCCTGCCGGCATGCCGCTGGCGATCGAGCCCCTGCATCCGATGTACGCGGCGGACCGCGCCTGCGTCAACACCATGGCCCACGCCAACGATCTTTGCGACGAGCTCTCACCGGGCGCCAACGCCGGCCTCGGCATCGCCGTCGACGTCTATCACGTCTGGTGGGACCCGGATCTCGAGCGCGAGATCGAGCGCGCGGGCGGGTACTCCGGACGCCTGATGGCGTTTCACCTCTGCGACTGGCTGGTGCCGACCGCCGACCTGCTGCTCGATCGCGGCATGATGGGCGACGGCGTGATCGACCTCCCCCTCATCCGGTCGTGGATGGAGGCCGCGGGCTACCGCGGGCCTCACGAGGTGGAGATCTTCTCGGAGCGAAACTGGTGGAAGCGCGACCCCGACGAGGTGCTCGCGACCTGCGTCGCGCGACACCAGACGGTGTGCTAGCGACGGACCGTGAACAGGTGAACGAGTGAACAACAGCGCCATGGGTGACGCCTTTGTTCACCTGCTCACTTATTCACTGGTTCACTGCTTTTCGGTCACCAGGTCGCGAACATCGCGACGACCGCGGCAGCCATCGTGCCGGTCGCGAGCCAGCCCAGGGCTTTGAGCTGTCGCGTGACCGTGAACCCGCCCATGACTTTGGCGTCGTCGGCGAGCAGCATCATCACGACCATGATCGGCACCGCGATGACGCCGTTGACCACCGCGCTCCAGAACAGCGCCCGGATCGGGTCGATCGGAGAGAAGTCGAGCGCGACCCCTCCCAGCGTGGCCAGGGCGATGATGGTGTAGAACTCCCACGCCTCGAGAAGCTTCAGATCGAGGCCACGCTTCCATTCGAAGGCCTCGGCGACCGCATACGCCGCGGACCCGGCGAGCACAGGCACCGCGATCATGCCGGTGCCGATGATGCCCAGCGAAAAGAGCAGGAACGCGAAGGGTCCCGCAAGCGGCCGCAGCGCCTCGGCGGCCTGGGCCGAAGTCCGGATGTCCGTGACGCCGGCGGCGTTGAGTGTCGCGGCCGTTCCCAGAATGATGCAGAACGCCACGACGTTGGAAAACGCCATCCCCAGGTAGGTATCGATCTTGATCCGCCGCAGGTGCTCCGCCGCCCCTTCGGGAGCGTGCGCCAGCGCGCCCGCCGAGGGATCGGCGTCGAGCTCCTCGACCTCCTGAGAGGCCTGCCAGAAGAACAGGTATGGACTGATCGTGGTACCGAACACGGCAACGACCACCGTCAGGTACTCCGCGGTCAGCGCGAAATGCGGCGTCAGCGTATGCGCGGCGACTTCGCTCCAGGGAATCCTGATCGTCAGCACCAGGACGACGTAGGAGAGCAGCGCCAGCGTCAGCCACTTGAGATAGCGCACGTAGCGCTGGTAACTCAGAAAAACCTGCAGCAGCAAACAGACAAGACCGAAAACGACGGCATAGACATGCGGCGGGCCGCCGACGACGAGCTGCAGCGCCTCGCCCATCGCCGCGATATCCGCGGCGATGTTGATCGTGTTGGCGACGACGAGCAGAGCGACGATGACGTGCAGCACCGGTCGCGGGAAGTTCCGGCCGATGTTCGAGGCCAGCCCGTGCCCGGTGACGCGACCGATACGCGCGCTGATGAGCTGGATGCCGACCATCAGCGGGTAGGTGAACACGATCGTCCACAACGTCAGGAAGCCGAACTGCGCGCCCGCCTGCGAGTAGGTCGCGATCCCCGACGGATCGTCGTCAGCGGCCCCGGTGATCAGCCCGGGGCCCAGTTGCTTCAGCCAGTCGCGCACTGTACCGCGCATCGCATACTCTCCGCCCCGGACCGCGGGCGACTATAGCAGCATTCCACCGACGAGAAGATGAAAAAAGGCCCGCACTCGAGGCGGGCCTTTGCAATGCCGAAGGGCGCAGACTCCGCGCCCTTCTCGTGCTCAGGGCAGCATGCTGTGGTCGTAGGTGCGGATGTCCCGGTGTCGGGTTTCGGAGAGGAAGAGCGCGCCGATCACCAGCGTCATGATCGAAACGACGATCGGGTACCAGAGGTCGTAGTAAATGTCGCCGGTCGCCGCGACCATCGCCGTCGCCGTCAGTGGCAGCATGCCGCCGAACCAGCCGTTACCGATGTGATACGGCAGCGACATCGAGGTGTACCGGATCTTGGTCGGGAACACCTCCACCAGGAACGCCGCGATCGGCCCATACACCATCGTGACGTAGATCACCATGATGACGAGGATCACCTCGGTC
>VBCL01000268.1 GCA_005888865.1 Betaproteobacteria bacterium
ATCGCACGTGGCCGGGACCATCGGCGGCGTGCCCTTCCCGGGCGCGAATGCGACGCCAGTTCCGGTGGCAGGGACGCTCTCTGGCGTTGCTCCGGGCGTATGGCTCGGCAATTACAACGTGTTCCCCGGCCCCATCAGCAACGCGCGGTCGGAAGACATCGCGCAGGCGGTGGAGGACGCGGTCGCAGACGGGATGGACGTGCTGAACCTCAGCCTCGGCGGCTCCCACCCGAGCGGCAAGGCGAACCCCGACGTGCTCGAGTCGGCCCTCAACCACGCCGCGGATGCCGGCGTGGTCGCGGCGGTCGCTGCGGGCAACGCGGGTCCTGCACTTTCGACGATCGAGTCGCCTGGCGAGGCGGATCGGGTCATCACCGCCGCGGCATCGAGCAACCGGCATTACATCGGCATCACGGTCACCACGGGCACCTCGACGTTCGGCGCTGCAACGGGCGAGTTCGGCACTTTCGCCACGCCGGTGACGGCGACTCTGGCGCTCGCTTCTCCGGCGAATGGCTGCACCACGATCGCGGGCACCGTGTCTGGCAAGCTCGCCGTCATCGACCGCGGGACGTGCACCTTCTCGACGAAGATCCGCAACGCACAATCGGCGGGGGCCGTCGCGGTCCTTGTGGTGAATAACGCGCCCGGCGATCCCACTGCGATGGCCCAGGACGGCACGCCGAACCAGCCGACGATACAGGCGGCGATGCTAGCGCTCTCTGACCGGGAAGCGATTCGCGCGGCGGCGTCGGCCGCCCAATCCGCGACCGTGGACGGCTCGCACCAGCGGGAAGTCATCACCAGCAACCAGAACGCGATCGCGAGCTTCTCGAGCGCGGGCCCGGTGGACCGCACGTTCGCGCTGAAGCCGGACATCACCGGGCCGGGCGTGAACATCTATAGCTCGGTCCCGGGGGGCACGTTTGCGCTCTTCAGCGGCACGTCGATGGCGACGCCGCATACGGCGGGATCGGCGGCCCTGCTAGTCGCGCAGCACCCGACGTGGACGACCGATCAGATCAAGTCCGCGCTCGTGACGACCGCGCAGCGCGTCGTCACGACGGTGCCGGGCGGACACACCGATGCAGGCGTGCTCCGGCGTGGCGGCGGCCTCATCGACCTGAGCGAAGCGGGCAACGTCATCGGCGCGTTCACGCCCGCCAGTGTCGGATTCGGGGTCCACGAGGCCCACGGAGTCACGACGGCGAACCAGACGGTCACGGTGACGAACGTCACCAATGCCGCGCAGACGTTCAACCTGACCGTGTCGCAGCCGGGGACCGCCGCGGCGAGATTCACCGTCAGCCCCGCAACGCTGATCATCGCCGCGAACGGAACAGCCACGTTCACGGTGACGGTCTCCGCGCGTAACGTCACGCTGAACGGCCCGTTCAAGGATTTCGAGGGCGACGTGGTGGTGACGGGCGCCACGGGACCGTCGATGCAGCTCCCGCTCTGGGCGCGGTTCAAGTGAATCTTCCGCCGGAGCGCCGGCGCGCTTGAACGCACCGGCGCTCCCGCGTGCCCACCTCAAGCTGAGCCGCCGCCAAGCGTCTGCGACGCTTCGCTCGGGATCGGAGTGTAGTCCCCGCGCTATTCGACGTGAACGTCATGTTCAATCGCGCGCGTGCTTTCCTCGCCACGATCTGTATCGCGATCGTCGCAATCGCGGCGGGGGCTCCTTCCCTCTTGACAATTATGCCTCGGACGCTCTCAAATCCCGTCGCCTTTTGGGATAAGCCCATGGCACGGAGGAAACCACCACATGCTGCGGCGACTGATTCGTGGGCTACTCGTCAGCCTCGCTATAACGGTTGCGCTTGCGCCGGTGGTGCGGGCACAAACACCACCAACCACACCTTCACTAACCGGTGAGACGCTTACGGGGACCGTGCCTGAATTTGAGGCCCGCTGCAACCCTGACGGCAGTGGCACTATTTTCTGGGAGGCTTCGGGAGCGGCTACAGTGCCCTATACTGGTACTTTCAGGGAGGTAGGGATAGCCTTTATAAGCGGGACCGCTCCCAATTTTACCTATCGAGTCTTCGTTGGGTTTACAATTAATTCCAACGTTCCCCCGGCCAGGATTTTCGGATCCAAGCAGATAACAGTTCCGGGTGTGCCCGTTACCTGTCAAGTTTCCTCCTCCCGCCCCTTCTTCGTCCAAAGAGTACCCTATCAGGCTACAATTAGGGCGCACGATGAAACCTATCACGACGCCGGGGTCAGCAATTTCATCGTCACCCGTCCGGGAATGGGGTTACCGAACGGATCCTTCTCCGAGGATTTCACTTCGACTGTTGGCGCCACGTTGCTTCCTGGCGGCGATAGCGGCGGTAGCACAACAACTCCCGAATCTAACAGCACCGGCAGCAGTGTCCCGTTTGCGTTTCCGCTCAATAACGAATGATTACGACGGACCGGCGGTCAAGCGTGCGGAGGGCGGCCAACCCATCGACGCCCTCCGACCGGTGTTATCCAGCGGCCGCAAGCATCCCGAGGGGCACACTTCATCGCGCGTTGGCAAAAACGCACGCAGCGGTTCGACGAAAACGGCGCCGGCTAATCTTTGAATGTACTATTTGCCGCTGAGATATTCGCTCAGCGTGCGGTGCGGCTTCTTGTGCATCGACGCCTTCGCTATGGCGATGGCTGATCCTTTGTCGTGCCCCTAGGCCATCAGCTCTCCACACGGCCAGAAGTCACAAACCGGGAAGAAGCTAGCGCTATTGCATTTCGACGACTACCTGCTGCACTTGCAGCACATTTCCATCTTCAAGGCAGATCAGATCCCCCCATTCCATGGGCTGGTCGAGAATCCACGCGACGATGTGCGTCGGGGTGACGTGGTTCGCGGCCGTTCCGGCAACCCAAGTCTTTCGCGTCGTAAAGTCGCGGTAGGTTAAGCGCCTGCCGCCCCCGACTCGCGCGACCACCCATTTCCCAGCCACGAGCTACGCCTCCACCTTCGGCTGCGCCGAGCGCACGTGCCTCACGATGATCTCGTAGCTGTAGGGCCAGTGCCCGCTGCCACAAGCGTTGCCACGACGATCGAGCAGCTGTTCGGACGGAGCGACCTGGAGCCTGTGGACGGATCAGCGCGCCTTGGTGCCGGGCTCCTCGACGTTGCACGGGCAGCACGCGGTGGGCGCTCTCACGCCTCGCTGAGCTCGCGCGGCAACTGTCGAGCTCGGCAGCGGCGATGTGGTCGACGAGCGCCCGCGTCTTCTCCTCGACGCACGTCAGATGCTGATTCGCTGAAAAGCGGCTAGCATTTTGTCTCATGCTCGATGCGACGACCTGCGGGAAGCTCGCCCGCCAGCTCGACGAGGCGCGTCGCCTCCGCGGTGAGATCGAGCCGCTGAGCAAGACATTCACCGAACTGGACTTGGATGACGCCTACCGCATCGGCGCATAGGAATCGGCCTGCGCGTCGCACGCGGAGAGGTCATCGCCGGGTACAAAATCGGCCTCACCTCGAAGGCCAAAGCGCGAGCAGATGGGCCTTGCGCAATCCGTCTACGGCGGCCTCACGGATGCGATGCGTTCTCTGATGGTGCGGAGTTCCAGGTCGCGTGGGCGGTCTAGCCCACTCGATCGGCCCGGCGGGTCTTCACGGGTCGCGCGACTATCGGCGATCAGGTGATACGCAGCGCACCTGTCACTTTGGCCAGCCGCCGGTCGAACGTCGCGAGCGGGAGCATCCCCGCAGCCTGGGCATTTGCC
>VBCL01000287.1 GCA_005888865.1 Betaproteobacteria bacterium
GAACCCCACCCCCGACACGGAAGGCGCAGTGACGCTCAAGTCGGTGCCCGGTGGCGTCAGGTACAGGTCGACCGAGGATATCCCGGTCGCGACGTTGACCACGCGGATGTCGAAGGTGCCGCCGGCAGGGAGGAGCGTCGTGGTGTCGATGAGCACCTGCTGGTTGACGGCCTCGACCGGCCCATAGACGACGAACGTATAGTCGACCGCCGACGCGAGGCTGTAGCTGACGTCGATGATGTTCGTCGTGCCGCCGTCGGCGCTCACCTTGAACTCCCGCGCCCCCTTATCGACCGTCATGTACTGCGTGAGCTGCTCGAACTGCAGTCCGGTGACCACCGGTGTGGTGTCGAGCACAACGTTGATCGCGGCGGCGTTGGGAATGAGGTTGATGACGCGGATTCGTGTGAGATTCGGCGTCGCGCCGACGCCGTTACCGCTATTGCAACTCGTGAGCGCCAACCCCAGAAGACAGACCAGAAGGGTCAGCAGGCGCGGAATGATCGGAATCTCCAAAGGGGACGTTGCCGACGCTCGGTCGACATTCAAACGGATAGGCGCGGTAACAGTATGTCCGTGCTGTTGCAGACTCTTTCGAATTGTTTCCTGCCCGCAGCGGACACGGCAGCAATACGAGCGGCGGATTATACCTGTCGCGCTTCGACGCGGGCAATCGTTGGGGCAGCCCGGTCAGAGTTGACGCACCACGAGCCCGCGCCTGCGCAGGCGCTCCACGATGCCGTCCGGGCCGACAAGGTGCAGCGCGCCAACCGCGACGAAGCTCGTCGTTCCGGAGTGCGCGATCGCCACGATCTTCTCGGTCATGGTCCGGTTGCGCTCATCGACAAGCTGCGGCAGTACGTCACGAGCGAAGGCCGTTGGCTCGGATTTCTCCTGCTGCAGCGCGATCTCGAGGCCGCGCGTATCGGCGTGGGCCCAGGCATTGACGAGCGCTTGCAGATGTGTGGCGAGGCCCGGGTCGTCAAGGGCGGTTAATATCTCGTCCAGGGACCGCTGCTGCTCGACCTCCGGCATGCGATCGAAGAGCGCAAATTGTTCGGCGAGCGTCTCGAGCCCGAGCACTTGCTTGTGCTGTTCAGCGGCGAGGCCAAGAAAGTAGATCTCGGTTGCGTATGCGGCATCGTAGCCCTGCCGGGCCGCTTCGAGGAGCAGCAGCGTCTGCCCCAGCATCCACGGCTTCATCCTGAGCGCCGACCCTCGGGGCAAGTTGTAGCGCCGGAGCGCGATGTCCACCCTGTTCATCAGCTCCGGCGGGAGCATTCGCTCGAGACTTCGTCCGTCGGCGTAGGTCGCCATCTCGCCAACGTCTCTGGCGAGCGCAGCGCTGTCGGCGAGGTTCACCTCGAGATAGAGTTTCCGTGCCTCGGCCAAGGCACGGTTCGTCTGCGCGCCGAGGGGATAGAACTCCGCCTTGCCGACGTGCAGCGTCCCGAACAGGTAGACCGTCGCAGTGTCGCCCTTGATCTCGTAGAACAGCCCGCGCTTCGGCGCAATCTCGGCTTGGGAGAGGGTTGCGCGCGGCGGATTGGCCGTCGGCGCATCGGCCGCGACCGTCGAGGCGAACCCCGCCAGCAGGGTCGCCAAAAGTAGCAAAAGTAGGGTCAGACTCGACTTTTCGGGAAGGCTCACATCATGCTGATCGGCGCATGAAAAGTCGAGTCTGACCCTACTTTTCCGAAAGTCGAGTCTGACCCTACTTTTCCGGAGAGCATCTAAACAAAAGCCCCGCTCTGCGGCGGGGCTTCGATTCCGGACCGGTTAGGCGTTTCAGCCGCGCTGGAACTGCTCGATCGCGTTGTCGAGGCAGCTATCGCGCTGACTTTGCTCCTGCTGCTTGGCGCATTCCCTCAATGCCTGGCGAAAGGCCTTTTCGCTGGGCTCGGCGGCTGCGGTGGGTTGGTTCTGCGACTTGCTCGCCTGTTTGGCAGGCTTGCTCGATGCCTTGCCGGATTGATCCGACGTCTGCGCGTCACCTTGGCCTTTCATCTTATCGGTCGGCTGGTCGGCGGGCTGCGCCTGTTGCGCCTGCGGCATGCCTTTGTTCGCGGGCAAGCGCGACGCGTCGTCACTCGTCGTCTGCGCCACCGCGGCGCCGATGAAGGTCGCCGCGAAGGCAACTCCGAGCAATGTTCGATAGTAGTGGTTGGTCATGGGTTCTCCAGGGAATCTTCCCCTCTCGAGCTCGTTCGGTAGGGTCCGAACAGTCGAGGCACTATCGACCAAAAGCCCGCGGACCGCTATCGGCTCAGGTCCGATTTAGCTGTAGGAATGTCGCCGACGACGCCAGCGCAGGGCTGCGGTCTTGCCGATCAGCGACGCGACTTCGGTTCTTCGGGCAGCACGATGCCGCCACCGCGCGGCGGGTGGGCGCCGGTGATGGTGTCGCCGCTCAGCGCATCCGCGGGCACTTTCTCCCATGGCGACAAGGCGACGATCGCATTACGGCGGAACGTGCGATAGAGCCTGAGGGCCGTTTTCGTCGTCATCCCCGGAACCGTCTGGAGCGCGGCCTTCGCCATCGCCGCGGAGAGCTGACTGTCGAACTGCTCGAACACGGACTCGATATTGATACGCACGGTACTGCCTCCACAACTTTGCCACGCGCAGCCTAGGCCGCCCCGTAAGTATTATGCATCTTCCGTGTGAAGCCCGGGTTGCCGCCAGTCGGTCCCGCCGCGGCAGGGCATTACCCGGAGAGGTCCAGGTAGCGAACGTTCAGCGTGAGGACCTCGGAGTAACGAAGAACGAAGTAGTCGCCCTCGATCGGGTAGAACCTTTCCTCGTCGATGATGGGGTTTTCCTGACCCGCGCCGCCCCCGGATGTCTGGTCGTCCGAGAGTGGACGACGGGCCGCGGAAGCGAGCACAAGCCGGTTCAGCTGGCCCTGTTCGTCGAGGAAATATTCGATCAGGACCCCCGTATACAGATACGCGGTGCTGCCCAGGCACACGACCGCACCGATCGCCACGCCGTCCGGCGGCGTTGCGCGATCGTAGCCCGTAAACAGGTAATACCAGGGGGTATCGAAGCGAAAAAAGTTCGCGAGCGGCGCGCCTCGGCGATCGAGACGCCAGCGGGTCACGGCATATCTCGATCCAAAGCCCGCGAGGATCGCGAACGCGTAAAGCGAAGCGAAGAAAATTCCCGGGTGCCAGGGATCAGCCGCGACTGCCGCAATGGCGCCGTCGAGGTTGGTCGATTTGTCGCCGGCGACAAGGGTCAACAGCGCGTTGAAATTGACTCGATAACTGGTGACAAGGGCCGCTCCCCAAACCCACGCGAGGTCGAGGACCAGCGCGGCGAGGAATGCGTCGATCGCGGCTTGACCGAACGGCTTGATGTCGAGGACGACTTTTTCCGCACGCTTGAAATAGGTGCGGAAAAGAAAGCCCGGGAGCAGCAGCAGGAATACCAGGAGCGCCGAGAATGCGACGTTCACGGCGCCTTACAGCGGTCTTTTCGTCAGCCCTGTGCCGCCCACTTCGGTCGCACGAGCGCGACGGGGGACAGGGTCAGACGTTTCTTCTTGCCGTCGACCGTAATGTCGACCGAGTCCGTGGCGTTCCCGCCGGAGCTTACCGTCAGCACCCGCCGGACCTTATCCTTGTTCGACGCGTCCTGCAGCACCTGCAACAGTTCCGGACTGAGTATGGCTTTCATTGAGGAGGCACTCCAGAGTCCGATACGATTGTCCTATCT
>VBCL01000288.1 GCA_005888865.1 Betaproteobacteria bacterium
TCGGGAAAACGCGTGCGCATCACCGCGCAGCTCATTCAGGTGGCGTCGGATTCGCATCTCTGGTCGGAGACGTACGACCGCGAGCTCGACGACATCTTTGCCGTGCAGGACGACATCGCGCAGTCGGTGGTGAAGGAGCTGCGCGCGGCCCTGCTCGGTCAGCCGGTGGAGACCGCGGCCGAGACGAAAGCGGCGGCCGAAGTGCGCCAGGCGGCCACGGGACGGAGCGATAACCCCGAAGCCTTTCAGCTCTATCTGCAAGGCAAGTTCTTCGGCGAGCGGATCACGCAGGCGGACAGCGACAAGGCGATCGATCTGTTCCAGCGCGCGCTGGCGATCGATCCGAATTTTGCGCTGGCGTGGGCAGGGCTGTCGCAGATCCACTTTGTACAGGCGGGGTACGGCTTTGCGCCGATCAGCGAAGGCTTCGAGCGCGGGCGGGACGCGGCGCAAAGCGCGCTGCGGCTCGCTCCGGACCTGGCCGAGGGCCACATCGCGCTCGGGACGGTGCTCGAGGGCTACGACTGGAACTTCACCGCGGCCGAAGCCTCGTTCCGGCGCGCGGTGGAGCTTGCCCCTGGCGACGCCAACGCGCTCCGCGCGGCGGCGCAGCTGGAAAGGATCCTGGGGCGGGTCGACGAGGCGCTGGGGCTGATCCGCAAGGCCGTTGCGCTCGATCCTCTTTCGGCGCGCACGCATCGCCAGGCCGCGATGATCGCCCTGATGTGCGAGCGCTTCGACGAGGCCGCGATGTCGTTTCAACTCGCGCTCGACCTCGAGCCGAACGCCGCCCTGAACCACGCGTTCCTGGCGATCACGCGTCTGTTTCAAGGCCGCGCGGAAGGGGCCCTGACATTGGCCGAAGCCGAATCGCACGATGTCTTCCGCAACGTGGCCTTCGCGATGATCCATCGCGTCCAGGGTCGCACAGCGGAATCGGATGCGGCGTTGCAGACGCTCGCCAGCGGCTTCGGCTGGACCGCGGCCTACCAGGTTGCGGAGGTCTATGCGTATCGCGACGAGGTCGATAAGGCGTTCGAATGGCTCGAACGAGCTTATGCGCAACGTGACCCCGGTGTGACGTATTCAGCGACGGACGTGATTCTTCGATCGCTGCACGCCGACCCGCGTTGGCAGCCGTTCTTGAAGAGGATGGGGTTGGCCTGAAAGTCACGCGCAGCCGCTAACCAG
The DNA here is from genome assembly GCA_005888865.1 of Betaproteobacteria bacterium. Taxonomy (GTDB): domain Bacteria; phylum Pseudomonadota; class Gammaproteobacteria; order Burkholderiales; family Casimicrobiaceae; genus PALSA-1003. The sequence continues at coordinate 1,192 of VBCL01000288.1, forward strand.
CGCTCCGGACTCCTTGCGCCAACGGCCGCGCGCGATCCGCGCTTCGCGTTTGCGCGCTCCGGCGCGCCGTCTCGACGCTGCGGTCGGCCGAGACGCTGATCGATGGCAAGCGATAAACCGGGACGCCGTGATCGAATTCGCCGGTGAACACGGCCTCCAGGGGCGCTGGGGCGGCGATCTTGCAGGCGTCTGCGCTGGGCGGTCCCAGCACGAATGCGGCCAGGACTGCGATCCCGGCGACCGTCACGAGACGCGCCCAGCCACGCCGGCGACCGTCACGAGACGCGCCCAGCCACGAGCGGCGCCGACGTGCGTCAGCCAAGGTTGCGCGTCCCGGCGCTCAACGGCCCGCGAGATCAGCCAACTCGGCGCGCCGATGTCTTTCAGGATGTGTGCGTCGAGTTCGACGATGTTGTCTGAGGCGTGTGCCTGACGGCCGCGCAGTCCGTCGCGAATCGCGGTGGCGATGCGCTCGGTCAGCGGGCGGGACGCAATGGGGCGGGTTGGGTCTGTAGGGCGATTCATCGGTAGCTCCTGGTTGGGCTTCTCAACGCTGGTAAGATTAGTCGCCCAGAACTGCCTCAGGAAGCGACTTGTTCTACCCATATTGGTCGGATATACTTACCAACAAGGTTGCCAATATGTCGCGCTTGCCCCTGAATACGCTGACCGGTTTCCGCGCTGTCGCCGAGCTGCAGAACCTGCGCGCCGCCGCGGAAGTGCTGCACCTTACCCACAGCGCGGTCAGCCAGCAGATCCGCGGGCTGGAAGAGCAGCTCGGCTTCGATCTCTTCGAGCGACGGGGCCGCCGGGTCGTGCTCAACCCGGCCGGTGAGGCGCTGTTGCGCAGCGTGCAGAGCGCGCTCGCGCAGCTCGACGATGGCGTGCAGGCGGCCGCCGCGGCCGCAAGCGGCGCCGCGCAGCGGATACGGGTGACGGCGCTACCGTCGTTCCTGCAACGCTGGTTGTTGCCGCGCATGGGTCGCTGGCGCGAACGGCATCCGAACCTCGCGCTGGAGTTCGACGCATCGCAGCAGCTGGTGGACTTGCAGCGCGAGGGCTTTCATGCCGGACTGCGGCAGGGGCAGGGACCATGGGCGGGATTGGAGTCCGAGCGGCTGTTCGACACGCCGATGCCGCTCATCGTCGTGGGCTCGCCCTCCGCCGCGCGACGCTTGGTCGGCGCACAACCCGAGGCGCTGGCACGCGAGCCGCTGTTGGGCGACAAGGACGTGTGGCAGCAATGGTTCGAAGCGGCAGGCCTGCGCACCCAGGTGACGCCGGTGGCCTCTTTCAGCGATGCGGGCCTGATGCTGCAGGCGGCGGAACAGAACCTGGGGCTGGGCATCGGACGCGAGCTCCTGGCCGCCGACGCGCTGCGCGATGGACGTCTGGTCCGACTATCGCCCGTCTCGATTACCTACGAGCACGCCTATCCGTATCATCTCGTCTACCCTCCAGCCTTGCGGGATTGGCCGCCCCTGGTCGCGTTGCGGCAGTGGCTGCGCGACGAGCTCGAGCTCTCGCGAAAGGCTCTTTAGCCCGTCACGCCCAAGCGCCGCAAAAAACTTTAGCTTCTCGACGTCATCGAAGAAGCAGGACGAGCGTTCCTCAGCCGGTAAAACCGATCTTCTCGTGCGTTCCGTCGCAGAACGGTTTCGTGTGCGATCCACCGCAGCGGCAGAGCAACGCCGAGTTGCAGGCCGAGTTGCGGCCGCCGGCGTCGCGGATCGTCAACGGGCCTTCGCACTTGTTCGGCCCGTTCGGCTGTGGAGTGATCGTCACCCTGCCGACGCTCTCGATACCCGTTTCGGCGTCCGTCGGCATGTGCGCCGGATCGGCAAATCCGATCTTCACGTGCGTGCCGTCGCAGAAGGGCTTGTCGGACGAATGACCGCAGCGGCACAGGACCGCGGTCTTCATTTCACGAATGCGCACCGGCGTGACGATCACGACGTCGCCGGTAACGACGTTGGGCCCGTCGGGTCGGATCCTCAGCACGTTCTCCGCTTCGCTCATGGCCTGCAGAAAGTAGGCAGACTCGAACGCATCCCTGATGAAGAAAGCCGCTACTGCGGCGACAGGTTGAGCGCCTTGGCGAGCTTCCCCACCGCCTCGTATTCCTTGTCGATGTATTGGCGCAGCGCGGGTCCCTTGCGGATCAGGAGCTGCTCGCCGGCGTCGTCGAGGAACTTCTTCGTTGCGGGCGCGTTCGCCGCCTTTTCGAACAGCGCCTCGAGCTCGGCGATCTTCGCCGGCGGCGTCCCCTTCGGCGCGATCACGGCGCGCCAGAGAATCAATTCTTCGTCGGGAATGCCGAGATCGCGCAGGCTCGACGCGGAGGGCAGCGCTGCGATGCGCTCGGCGGAAGTCAGCAGCACGCACTTTGCGGTGCCCGCTTGCGCGTGTTGCAGGACCGGCGGCACCGAGCCTACGTAGATGTCGATGTGGTGTCCCAGAAACGAGACGAGCGTCTCACCCGCGCCCTTGAACGGAATGTCTCGCGCATGGACGTTCATCGCCCGGAAGATGCGCTCGGTCGCGAGCTGGCCCGGGCCGCCCGCGCCGTCGTCGCCGTAGGTGTACTTGTCCGGATTCCTGCGCAGCTCCTCGATGAAGGTCTTGCCGTCGGTCGCCGGAAACTCCGGATGCACGCACAACACGTACGGTGCGCTGGTGAGTTGGATGATGGGCACATAGTCGTTCGGCGTATACGGGACCTTCATCGTGTTGGGCGACACGGTGACGGGTCCGAGCCACACGGCAGCGAGCGTCTGACCGTCGGGGGCCGCTCGCACCATCTGCGCCATGCCGATCGTGCCGCCGGCACCGGGTACGTTGATGATGACCAGGGGTTCCTTGAGAAACGCCTCGGCACCCTTGGCGAGCACGCGGAAGTATGCGTCCGTGCCGCCGCCGGGCGCGGTGGGCACGATGAGCTTGATGGCGTCGGCGAAGGCAAACGCCGGTGCGCAAAGGAAGACCGCGGTAACGAGGATACGCATGAGTCTCATGATAGACCTCTTCGTTCGGGGTCGAACCCGAAAACCTTCGCCGGCGTCTCGGCCAGGATCACGCGCCGCGTGGCCGCCTCGGGCACCCACCGCTCGAGATCGTTCACGCAATCCTCGTAGGTCACGCGGTCCTCGTGCGACACGAAGGGCCAGTCGCTCGCCCAGACAAGCTGCTGCGGTCCGCCGGCATCGAGCAACGCATCGACGTAGCGTTGGCAATCCACACCGCCTTGCCGGTACGATGCGGAAAGCTTGACCCAGGTGTCGCCGGCGCGCACGCCTTCCAGCACACGCTGGAATCCCGCACAGGCGATGCCGCGCGCGGGCTGAGGACTGCCGAAATGATCGACGACGACGCGCGCGCCGCTTTCGCGAATGCGTGGCAACACGTCCGCGAGCAACGGACCTTCGAGGTAGATCTCGACGTGCCAGCCCAGATCGCGCACGGTGGCGAACAGGCGCCGGTAATCGGCAGACGTCGGATCGGGCAGGGAGCTTCGCCGGAACCAGTTCAAGCGTATGCCGACTGCGCCGCGTTCGCCCATCGCCTCGAGCGCGGAACGATCGACATCCGGCGAGACGATCACCGTGCCGCGCAGGCGTCCCGCCGCGCGATCCAGCGCGTCCAGCAGCAGGCTGTTATCGGTGCCGTAGAAGCTCGGCGCGG
>VBCL01000289.1 GCA_005888865.1 Betaproteobacteria bacterium
CGCCTTCTGCATCTCCGGCGGGAACCGATAGTCGTAGAAGCAGCCGAGCATCTTGTCGACGAGCTTCGGCTCGAGGTCGTGCGCGTAGCCGAACGACGAGGTCGGGAATTTCTGGCTGCGATAGATGATCCGGAAGTCCGACTCCTTCACCTGCCCGCGCTCGGCCATGCGGTGGAAGACGTCGGAGGCGACTGCGGCGGCGTCGTAGTCGCCGGAATTCACACCCATCACCGACTGGTCATGCTTGCCCGAGAAGATGATCTTGTAGTCCTTGTCGGGTGTGAGGCCTTCGCCTGGGAACAGAGCCATCGGTGCCAGGTGTCCCGAATTGGACGACGGCGAGGTGTGCGCGACCTTCTTGCCCTTGAGGTCGGACATCTTCTGATACGGTGAGGTTGTCTTGACGATGACGATCAGGTTGTAGCCTTGAAACTCCTTCGCGGTTCCCTTGACCGCGAACGGCACCGCGCCCGCCAGATTGACTGCGAAGGCCGTCGGTCCCGTCGAGAAGCCGGCGACGTGCAGGCGCCCCGAACGCATCGCTTCGATCTCGGCAGCGTTCGACTGCACCTGATAGAAGACGACCTTCTTGTCCAGGCACTTGGCGAGATGCGTCGTGAACGGTTTGAAGATGTTCTCGTAGACCGCGGGATCCTCGACCGGCGTGTAGGTGAACACGATCGTCGATGGGTTCTTCCACTTCTTCGCGTCGGCGGGCGGGTCCGCGACCATGTCGTTGTTGTCGTCGCAATACATCGTATCGAGCTCGCCGCGATGCTTGCAGGCGTCGGCGGCGTATGCGCCAAGCGACAGGAACAGCACGACGAGGCCGGCAGCCAGGGGCGAACATCTTTTCATCGCATTCCTCCGTGAATCGGGCCGCACTCCCTAAGGCGGCTTCGCGCGGCATTGTCGCATACATCGAGTGCATTCCCCCCCGGCGGAGACGGGACGGGCCGAGGGCAAAAATGCGATAATTTGCGGCCCATGCAACCGCTCCAGATCGCGATCCTGGCCGCCGGCAAGGGCAAGCGGATGCACTCCGCGCTGCCCAAGGTGCTGCATACCCTTGCCGGCAAGCCGCTGCTCGCGCACGTGCTTGCAACCGCGCGTGCGATGTCGCCGCGAGCGATATGCGTCGTCGAAGGCACGGGCGATGCGGTGCGCCAGCGTTTTCCGGAGCCCGATCTCCTCTGGGCACGTCAGGATCCGCCGCGCGGTACCGGCGATGCGCTGCGCTGCGCGCTCTCGGTGCTGCCGCCGGACGGCGTGACGCTGGTCCTCTTCGGGGCCGATCCGCTGGCGCGGGCGGCCACCCTCGCCGAGGTCGTCGAGCATGCGCGGCGCGGCGCCTTGTCGCTCCTTACCGTCGATCTCGATGATCCCGCCGGCTACGGACGCATCGTGCGTTCCGCCGACGGCACGGTCGCCGCCATCGTCGAGCACAACGAAGCCACTCCGGAGCAGCAGACCATCCGCGAGGTCAACACCGGCGTCATGGCTGCGCCGACCGCCGCGTTCGTGCGCTGGCTCGCGGCGATCCGCGCCGACAACGCGGTCGGCGAGTATTTCCTGACCGATGTGATCGCGCTGGCCGTCAGTGATGGCGTGAAAGTGGCGACGACGAGCGCGCCGGATGTGACCGAAGGACTGGGCGTCAACAGCCGGCGCGACCTGGCCGCGATCGAGCGCCGCTTTCAGAGGCTCCAGGCCGAGGCCCTGCTCGACGCCGGCGTGACGCTGGCCGATCCCGCGCGCATCGACGTGCGCGGGACGCTTGCCTGCGGCCGCGACGTTGCGATCGATCCCGGCTGTCTCTTCGAAGGGGCCGTGAGCTTGGCCGACGACGTCGTCGTCGGCCCGAATTGCGTAATCCGGAACGCGCAAATCGGCCCGGGCACGACCATCGCCGCCTTTTCGCACATCGACGACGCGCGAATCGGCGCGCGCTGCCGGGTCGGGCCGTACGCGCGGATCCGTCCGTCGAGCGTGCTCGCCGACGACGTCCACGTCGGCAATTTCGTGGAGGTGAAGGCGAGCAGCCTGGGCGCGGGAAGCAAGGCGAACCATCTCGCGTACGTGGGAGACACGACCGTCGGCCGCGACGTCAACATCGGCGCCGGCACGATCACCTGCAACTACGACGGTGCGAACAAGCACCGCACGGTGATCGAGGACGACGTGCACATCGGTTCGGACACGCAGCTCGTTGCGCCCGTTACGGTCGGGCGGGGCGCCACGATCGGCGCCGGGACGACCGTGTGGAAGGACGTTCCGCCCGGAACGCTGGCGGTCAACGAAAAGACCCAGGTCGCGCGAAGCGGCTGGAAACGACCGAAGAAAGGATAAGCCATGTGCGGCATCGTCGGCGCGGTCGCGCGCGAAAACGTCGTCCCAACTTTGATCGAAGGTATTCGCCGGCTAGAATATCGCGGCTACGATTCAACCGGGCTCGCCGTCATCAATGGGACACTTCAGCGGCTGGTCAGTACCGCGCGCGTCGCCGACCTGGCGGCGCAGGCCGCATCGACCCGGATCACCGGGACTACCGGCATCTCGCATACGCGCTGGGCCACGCACGGCGCACCGACGTCGGCGAACGCGCATCCGCACACCAGCCGCGACGAGATCGCGGTCGTGCACAACGGCATCATCGAGAACTTCGAGTCGCTGCGCGAACGCCTCCAGGCGCAGGGCTATCGTTTCATCACCCAGACCGACAGCGAGGTCATCGCGCATCTGATCCATTCGCACTACAGCGGCGACCTGCTCGAGGCGGTGAAGAAGACGATCGCCGAGTTCCGCGGCGCGTATGCGATCGCGGCGATCAGCACGCGCGAGCCCGGGCGCATCATCGGGGCGCGCGCCGGCAGCCCGCTCCTGGTCGGCATCGCCGATCACGATCACTACCTCGCGTCCGACGCGAGCGCGCTCTCCTCGGTGACGCGGCGCGTGGTCTACCTGGAGGAAGGCGACATCGCCGACGTCACGCTGACCGCCTACGCCATCTACGACGCAACCGGAGCCTTGGCGACCCGGCCGGTTACGACGGTGGAAATATCGCGCGACGCGGGTGAGCTGGGGCCGTATCGCCACTTCATGCAGAAGGAGATCTTCGAGCAGCCGCGGGCGATCGCCGACACGCTGGAAGGCGTCGCCGGCATCGGTCCGGAGCTCTTCGGCGAGCGGGCGGCCGAGATACTGGCCGGCGTCGACTCGGTACACGTGCTCGCCTGCGGGACGAGCTACTACTCTGGCGTGGTGGCAAGGCTGTGGCTGGAAGGCGTGGCCGGGTTGCCCGCACAGGCGGAGATCTCGAGCGAATATCGCTACCGCGACAGCGTGCCCCATCCCAACGCGCTGGTCGTGGTCGTTTCGCAATCGGGCGAGACCGCCGATACGCTCTCGGCGCTCAAGCACGCCAAGGGTCTCGGGCATCGCCATACGCTCGCCATCTGCAATGTCGCGACCAGCTCGATGGTGCGCCAGACGGCGCTGACCTTCCTCACCCGCGCAGGGGCAGAGATCGGCGTCGCATCGACCAAGGCGTTCACGACGCAGCTCGTCGCGCATTTCCTGTTGACGCTGACGCTCGCGAAGCTCCGCGGCCGGCTCGCACCCGAGGTCGAGGCTCGCTGGCTTGCCGGGCTGCGGCATCTGCCCGCAGCGATCCAGTCGGTTCTGGCGCTCGAGCCCGCGATCATCGCCTGGGCGGAGCAGTTCGCGAAAAAACAGAACGCGCTGTTCCTCGGCCGTGGCTTGCACTATCCCATCGCGCTGGAAGGCGCGTTGAAGCTCAAGGAAATCTCCTACATCCACGGCGAGGCCTATCCTGCGGGCGAGCTCAAGCACGGACCTCTCGCGCTGGTCGACTCGAGCATGCCGGTGGTGGCGATCGCGCCCAACGACACGCTGCTCGAAAAGCTCAAGTCCAACCTGCAGGAAGTCCGTGCGCGAGGCGGCGAGCTTTACGTCCTCGCAGACGCAGACAGCCACATCCAGTCGAGCGAAGGCGTTCACGTGCTGCGCCTGCCCGAGCAC
>VBCL01000290.1 GCA_005888865.1 Betaproteobacteria bacterium
CCATCCGCTGCTCGAGATAATGGATCGACGTACCGCCGCGCAGGAACGTATCGTCGAGCAGCAACTCCTGATGCAGCGAGATGTTGGTCTTGATGCCTTCCACGACCATTTCCGAGAGCGCGATGCGCATGCGCGCGATCGCCTGCTCGCGGGTGTCCCCGTAGGCGATGACTTTGCCGACCAGCGAGTCGTAATGCGGCGGCACGAGGTAATTCTGATAGACGTGGGAATCGACGCGGATGCCGGGCCCGCCCGGCGCGTGGTAGGAGGTAATGCGGCCCGGAGAAGGCACGAAGGACTCGGGATCTTCGGCGTTGATATTCGATCGCGTGACCCCGACGTACGATATCGCGCTGCCGGAACGCGAGCTTCTGGCCCGCCGCGACGCGAAGCTGCTGCTGCACCAGGTCGATACCGGTGATCAGCTCGGTGACCGGATGCTCGACCTGGATGCGGGTGTTCATCTCGATGAAATAGAACTCCCCCTCCTGGAACAGAAACTCGAAGGTCCCGGCGCCGCGATACTCGATCTTGCGACACGCTTCGACGGCACGCTCGCCGATGCGCGAGAGCAGGCGCGGCGCGATGTCGGGCGCAGGCGCCTCCTCGATGATTTTCTGGTGCCGCCGCTGCATCGAGCAGTCGCGCTCGAACAGGAAAACCGCATTCTTGTGCTCGTCGGCGAGCACCTGGATCTCGATGTGCCGCGGATTCTCGAGGTACTTCTCCATGTACACCATCGGATTGCCGAAGGCTGCGCTCGCTTCCGCTTTGGTGAGGCTTACCGCCGGCAGCAGCGCGGCTTCGGTGTGGACGACGCGCATTCCGCGACCACCGCCCCCACCGGCGGCCTTGATAATTACGGGATACTTGATGTCTCGCGCGAGGCGGATCACTTCGGTCGTGTCATCCGGCAGGGCCGCCTCGGAGCCCGGAACGCAGCGGATACCGGCCTTGGTCATCGCCACCTTCGCATTCACCTTGTCGCCCATCAGCCGGATCGTGTCCGGCCGTGGACCGATGAAGACGAATCCGCTCTTCTCGACTTTCTCCGCGAAGTCCGCGTTCTCCGACAGGAATCCATAGCCGGGGTGGATGGCCTGCGCGTCGGTCACCTCCGCGGCGCTGATGATCGCAGGGATGTTGAGGTAACTCAGCGCGGAAGAGGCCGGGCCGATGCAGACCGATTCGTCGGCAAGACGGACATACTTGGCATCCGCGTCAGCCTCGGAGTGCACGACCACGGTCTTGATGCCCAGCTCGCGACACGCGCGCTGGACGCGCAGCGCGATCTCGCCGCGGTTGGCGATCAGTACCTTGTCGAACAGCTGGCCGGCGGTCTTGGCGGGCACGTCGGGATCAGGCAGGAGGCGGAACGGCAGCCGCGGATGACGCGCCAGCGCGTGCGCAACCGCGCTTCAGCCGATGATAATGAGCGGCTGGCCATACTCGACCGGCTGCCCATTCTCGATAAGTACCGCCTTGACGATCCCGGCCCGATCGGCCTCGATCTCGTTCATGAGCTTCATGGCCTCGATGATGCACAGCGGGTCGCCCACCTGGACCTGGTCGCCGACCTCGACGAACGGCTTCGCCCCGGGCGATGCGCAGCGATAGAACGTTCCGACCATCGGCGACTTCACCACGTGCCCCTCGGGCTCGACCACGGCCGGCACGGCAGCGCCGGTTGGAGAGCCGGCAGGCTGCGAAGTCGCCTGGGCCACCAAGGGCACTCCTGTGGAGGCCGGTTGGGCGCTCGCGGGCAACGACCGGGTAATCCGAACGCGCTCCTCACCTTCGGAGATTTCCAGCTCGGCAATCCCCGAGCTTTCCACCAGCTCGATCAGCGTCTTCAGCTTCCGCAGATCCATCGAGCCTGTCCCCTTGCGCTGTTATTCGATGGTGGGCGCGGAGTCGCTCGCCCACTCGCGGCTTCTGGCTGCCTTTGGCCGTCCGCACCCGGCAGGTCACGGCCGACCAGGGGAAATCCCTATGCGTTCCATGGGCGGCTCCGCCTTGCTGGACGGGGCTGGGCCCGCGGTAGGCGTCAAGTTTGCCGGAGATTACGGCAAATTGTCCAGTGTTGGCTCAACTTGCGGTTATTGTGACCTGTAGGGTACGCCTCATCATCCCGCGGCCTGCACTCGGACCGCGCAAACGCGGGCGCCCTCGCAGCGCGCGGAGCCTAGGAGCCTGTCGGGCTCCTAGAGCAAGGCGTTGACGATGGTTCGAAGTTGCTCGGGTTTGAGCGGCCCGAGCTGGGTGTGCGCCACCTGACCCGTGCGATCGAGCACGACGGTGAAAGGCAGCGCCGCCAACCGGTTGCCAAGGGGTTTGGCGATGTCTACCGCATCATAGCTGCCGATCAAAGCCGGATAATTCAAGCCGAGCTCTTTCGCGAATTCAATCACTTTTGCAGGCTGATCGATGGCGATGCCTACAATTTGAAGCCCTTTAGGACCTAGATCGCGTTGGGCACGCACGAATTCGGGCATCTCTTCACGGCAAGGCCCGCACCAAGTCGCCCAATAGTTGACCACCAGGACTTTGCCACGCCATTGACCCAGTGACTGCGACGTTCCATTCGTATCCGGCAGGGAAAGCGCGAGGAGGGCGGAGGCATCCGGCGGCGTTCGATTCCAGAGCGCGAAGCCCAGGCCGGCTGCCAGCGCAACTGCGCCGGCCGCGCCAAGTAGCGCCCAATGGCGCAAGCGGCGAGTCATGTTCTCTGTAAGTAAGCGCCCGCTAGCTATGCAGCGCGCTCAGTTGAACCACGTCTTCTTCGCCGCCTCGGTCGGCGCACCGGGAACGAGGCTCCCTTCCGGGATCGCGACGGTCACCTTTTGAACGGTCGGCGGGTAGCAAAGACCGATGTCCGCGCAACCTTGGGACTCTGCGGCGATGACGACAGCCTTCCCGGGCTTGGCGTCCTTCAGCGCGAGCCTGACGACCATGCCGCCGCGGTACGTCTCCACGCGCCCGAAGAATTGATCCTCCTTCACCTTTCCTTCCGGCAACGGGGGAACCGTGAGTCCCGCGGTCGCCGGCTCGACCGCGAAGTGGATCTTGTCGCGGTAGAGGTAGTAACCCTCGGCGATGGTGAATCGCGCCTCGATGGTTCGGCTGTCGATCAGGGCTGCACTGAACCGAAACGCGCGATCGGGCGGAAGGGGACTCCCTTGCGCGAACGCCAAAGCCGCGACGCCCAGCGCGGCAACCGCGGTCAGGTTCGCGAACGTCCTGGCGAGTCGATCAAGTGTCACTCTTCGTCTCCGCGGCGATCCAGTCGAGATAGGCCGGCAATGCGTTGCAGAAGGGGACAGCGACAATTTCTGGAAGTTCGTAGGGGTGGCGCTTCCGGATAACCGCCTCCACGCGCGCATAGAGTCCAACCCGAGTCTTGATCGCGATCGGAATTTCGTCGGCCGTTTCGATTTCGCCTCGCCAGTGATAAAGTGATTGCACGGTAGAACCGAGCTGGATGCACGCAGCCAGACGTGCGGCGAGAAGTTCGCGCGCGAGCGCCTCCGCAGCGGCACGTTCGGGCAGTGTGGTCAGCACCAGGATGGCGGACTCCGGCGCGGAATGCTTCGGCCGCCGTGCCGGGAATCGGGTTGCCGCCGGCGCCAAGGAGCCTCCATGCGTCTTATCGTGCTGTTGATTGTACTCAGTTTCCCGGTCCTCGACGTACTGGCAACGATGCGCTTCGCGCAGTGGACCGGTATCCCGACGCTGGCCTGGCTCGTTGCCTCCGCCGTTGCAGGCGCGCTGCTGTTGCGCAACGAGCGGAGGATCTTTCGCACCAAGACGCTCGCGGCATTGCGTGGCGATCAACCCCTTTTGCGCGGCTTGCTCGACAGCGGCCGCAGGATTCTCGCGGCGCTCCTGCTCATCCTGCCCGGGGTCATTTCAGACGTGATCGCGCTGCTGTTGCTCTTGCTGCCGTTCAATCTGGGTGCACCGTTCGCGACGCAGTCGGCAGGAATCGGTCGGGGCTTCGGCCGCGAGACGATCGAGGGTGACTACCGCCGTACCGAGTAGCCGCGAGCATTTCCCACGCGTTGCCCCGGGGAGGCCGCCGACGCGAGCATCTCAATGCTGCCCTAAG